>CAYMEI010000042.1:0-7777 GCA_964389605.1 uncultured Candidatus Saccharibacteria bacterium
GAAGCTTCTGGGCGAAGTGGAATGGTGTGCTGTCTGTGGGGGGTTGGTGGTACCGGCATTTTTTACATGCAGGCATGTCTAACTGCTAGAGTGAGGTTATCTTTCTGTCAATGGTCTCCTCCAATCTTAATCTGTTGCCTTGTAATTGGATCCATAGGCATCGAAATTGATTCCGCAGAAGATCCGTCTTCTGCATCTTCTAGCGCTTCCTCAAATGATATGCCAAATATTCTACTGCATTCTTCGGGTGTTAGGGTTACAGATTTTACACCATCATCAGATTCTGCAGAGCCTGCCTGTTCTTCATGGTCACCTAGAGCAGAGATACCCCTCTTGCTCTGGATGGTTCTGCCTCAGATTTATGTAACACGGTAAAGTAGCCGTCCTCCTGATCAGCAGAAGATATTTCTCCGTATTGATTAACCCCATGTACAAAAAAATCTATTTCTTCAGTTATCTGAAAGCCTTCTTTTATTGAGGTATTTAGTGCATCTGCAAATTTACTCAGGATACTGTATATTTTTGGATCATTACCACCATAGCTTATAACTCCTGTATCAAAATTCACAGAAATTGTTGTCCTGTGTTCTGGTTTTATATGGTCTTGCTCCAGAAGTTTTTCTAGTATACTCAGTAGCTCTTGCTGTTCCTTGGGGTCTGGCGCAAAATCTGCCACACCCTAGGGTTCCAAATCAATCTTTTGAATCATATCTAGGCAATTTACCAGATTTAGATTTTTTTAGAAGACTCCCTGTGTAACCTCACCTTTGCTTACATCTTTAAAGAGTTTGATCGAACATATTTTTGCCATGTTCTTTAGATATATGAAAGCATCGAAGTAATTCCCTTTTCCCTGAAACCTTAGCAGGTGCGCAAATCACACCTTAAGCGGTTACAGGGGTGGCAAATTCAAAGGATTTGACCGTGTATGGATAATTTATTGCAAAGAGCTTACGAAGTTAAATAATATTTAATTATTATGAATTATGATTTATAATGATTAAATGACTGGCTATGATTATATTTATATATTTTATCTTTAACATCTAATTGCGTTACAATAGGGAACAAAGATTTTTGTTTCCTGTTATGCTAGTCCTTCTAAAACTTTAAAAGGTGGGAGAACCCCGCCCTTGCAATAAAGACTAAAACAGTACTGTTCCAACACGCCTGCACCTGTAATTATACCCTAAGGCTGAGCGGATGCACGGGTCCACCCCTACAGTAATATTGTAAATACGGAGAAGAAAAATTTTCGCCCCCTGCGGTGATACTATTATGATTTGTGGGCAAGAATGGGGTTAGGTTAACTTGTTTGACCATGGCTTTTTGTGGTAGTGCAGTACTAATATTTGTTAAATCCAGACTGTTTTAGTTTTTAATGTACAGCCTTACGCCTTCCGTCTCCTTAGATGGCTTCCAGTTGGGGAACTTAAAATAATTTGAAACTACTCTGGATCCCGGGACCATCTCTCTTAAAAGTTTTTGCTCAAGTTTTTTCATGAAGTGATTCATACCATATAAAAATATTATATCATATTTACTAAAATCAACGCTCCAGAAGCTTTTATTACTTACTTTTGCTAAATCATCAAGAGACATCTGTCTGATCTTATGAGTGCTCTTGTGTACCAGGTATGGATTTATCTCAACACCTTCTGAGGGAACCCCCTTATTGGCCAAAGCAATGAGTATCTTCCCATCACCAGAACCTATATCAATTATTTTATCCCCCTTTTTCGGGTCTGCCAGATTTATCATTATGCCCAGCTTTTCATCTTTTATTGGTACAAATACTGCCCCAAAAGAAACGGCTGGTAAAATATCAAATAAAAATAACCTGACCATCAGCACAAATAAACCAGTCAGGAGCACTGATAGCATAAGAATAAGAAACAGTAGTAGAAATGGATTGCTCACTTTGTGTTTTTATTGTTTTGCATTCTTTATTCAACCCTTTTTGCTGATATATTCTATAATAATTGTTACTACTGCCACACTGAAGATTCCGGGTTGGTGAGTTTTACAGGGTAGTCGCTGAATAATTTATTAATAGAATAATTGCTTTTGATTATTAAAATATAATTGATGAAAGACTATTTTTTAAAAACAGACCTGAGATTTTTAATAATTGTGGCAGGCATTACAATTGCATTTTTATTGGGCTTGAAAATAATAGAAGGACCTGTACAATACATGGAAGACATATTGTTTGACATAATTAATTAAATTTTAAGTTTACAGTTTAATGGCAGATCAGGGTGGAGTAAAAAATTCTTCGATTCCAACAGCCGATGAGCTTAGGAATCTTTCCAGTTCTCAGCAGAAAAAAAGAAGGCTTTCTACGCAAAGAGCAACGGACATACCCCTTGATTCTCTGGTTGGAGACATAGAAGAACAGCAGGCTGCCAATTTTGCCAAAACAAAAAATATTCCATTTGTCAGTCTGCTGAAAAAGTTTGTCCCGCCAGGTACCCTTCAGCTTGTTAGCGAAGAATTTGTAAGGGAGAACTTACTAATTCCTTTTTATGAGGGTATGGGTGAGATACACTTTGCTACACCCAATCCCGATCTGGATGATCCTAAAATAATTTCTGCAGCAAAAAGTGTAGCACAGGAGCACAGGAGAACCAAAATAAAACTGTTTTTTACTTCAAAGTCTTCTTTTAAGAGTATTTTTACGCAACTTTTACAAATACCAACCCAGGAAAGAGCTACGGATGAGTTCAATTTAACTCGCAAAGATCAGGAGTCTGCACAAAAAAAGCTGGAAAGCCTGAGAGAGCTGAAGAGTAAGATTTTAAGTGTTCCTGCAATAGATATTTTAAAGCTTGTTGTGCTTGGTGCAGAGGCAAATAAATCTAGTGATATACACATAGAAAGCGAGGAGGACTTTGTAAGAATAAGGTACAGAATTGATGGTGTTCTACAGGAAGTTGTAAAGTTGCCTGCACAGATTGGAAAACAGTTTACAACTCAGGTTAAAATAGCTTCTAAAATAGAAATTTCCGGATATAAAAAACCGCAGGATGGAAGACTGAAATTTGAGATAGATGGAAAGGCAACTGATGTTCGTGTTTCTATTTTGCCAACCCAGTACGGAGAAAGCATTGTGATGCGTTTATTGTCCAGAGAGGGATTCTCTTTTGATCTGGCAAAGATAGGATTTGAGCAACACGATCTGGACACCGTATTAAGAGAAATTAGGAAGCCCCTAGGTATGATTATTATTACAGGTCCAACTGGTTCGGGTAAGACATCCACGCTTTACTCTATTCTTAAAAAGCTGAACACTCCAGAGGTTAAAATTATAACCTTGGAAAATCCAATAGAATATCATCTTGATGGAATTGCCCAAAGCCAGGTGGATCCGGAAAATGGCTATACTTTTGCTGATGGATTGAGATCAATCTTAAGGCAGGACCCGGAGATGATTCTGGTTGGTGAGACAAGAGATTATGAGACAGCAGATACAGCTATTCAGGCCGCCATGACCGGACACCTGGTATTAACTACTTTCCATGCTAATGATGTACCTTCAACGATCCCAAGGCTGGTACAGATGGGCGTTAAACCATTTTTTATACAGATTTCTTTAAATTTACTTATGAGTCAGAGACTGGTCAGAAAAATATGCCCGAAGTGCAAAGAGGAGTACGAGCCAGATGAAAAAGAATGGAAGGCTGTAGCACATACTTTATCTAAAGCTCCTGACTGGTTTAAGGAGGAGCATGATTTGCAGGACCTGTCCAAAAAAAGAAAACTCATGCACGGCATGGGTTGTGATGCATGCAATGGAACGGGGTACAAGGGCAGAACTGGCATTTTTGAGGTTGTAGGAATAGATGAGGAATTAAAAGATGCAATAACAGGAGCTGTAGGTGTAAATGATGTTTACGCAGTTCTTAGAAAATCAGGATTTGTGAATATGGAGCAAAATGGACTTAAAAAGGCTGTTGTAGATAAAATCACAACACCTGTTGAAGTCTGGAGCAAAATCAGAAGCTGAATATTGGGCAGATGAACAAAGAAGAGATTGAAGTATAAAAAGATATATTTCTGTGTAGTAAGTTTTCTGTTATTTATAGCTTAGATTCCAGTACCAGGTCTTGCTTTTTTTGTGATTTTCTTGCTACAATTAATATTGGCAGCCTTGCCCTCATCCATGTTCCAGTTTGATTTTAATATTGATGGGTGTAGTTTTTTACTCAGGATGTTTTTCTTGGTTGTTTCATATGTACTGGTAGTATCAACAATTATCTCAGCAATTATTGCACTTAATCCAATCGTCACCGGACACAAAACCGTAGAGAGCAAAAACTTCCACCTCTGCCTCTGAACATAAAGCACTGATTTGTATACAAGGGTGAACTAGGGAATATGTCCAGCTTAATTGAAGAAAGATATTAAAACAAAGAATATCTTTAACCGTACAGTTGCTTTACTTACACTGCAAAAATCAATAAGCAGACTATCAGGAAATATATTGAAATGCGGAGCAGAGAAGGTATGAGACAGCATAAACCGTTGATGGTGAGGTGCTGTGGGGGGTATTGTTGATTGAACCAGATTATGATAGTGTAGAAGAAGTTATTGGTATGCCTGTGATAATAACTGGAGGCTCAGACAATTAATAAGAAGTTAAAGGGATTTAATAATTTTAATAATTAAGAGTCCGTAAGTATGCTTTTTTGTTTAACATTATAATTATTATATTAATTTTACACTGAACCAGAATTAAGCCCCAGTATATTGCCCATCAAGAAAAAAAATTATAAGCCTCCTGTGCAAAAAAAAACCATATCTTTTGGTAAAAAAACACAGAGCTATAGTCTAAAGAGCACTCCGGGTAGAAAAAGGCGGAGCAACTCAAAAGATTTTTTTAGAAAAGCATTTTATATTACTTCTGGTGTATGTGCATTTTCTTTGCTGGGTGCTGGTTTTATGGTTTATACTTATTTTACGGCAGAGCCAGAAAAAGATAATATAAATATTATAAGCAGGGCAGAGTGGGGTGCCGATGAAAGCAGACTCTTTATTCCTTCTGAAGATGACCCAAAAACAGAGACAGATGAAACCCGTCTTGAAACTGAAAAGTTTAATTTAAATCTCCCGATATATAATCAGTACCCGGATGATTTAAAATACCACAAAATAGAAGAATCTATCAATGGAGTTCCGCTTAGATATGCAAAATATTATTCAAAACCCAATAGGATTGTGCTTCATCATACTGCTACTTCAAAGCCAATGAATACTAAAGAGGAAGTATCTGACTATCTCCGACGGTTGATTATATTTCATACTAACCCTGATATGCCAGGTACATTTTATGGAGATATTGGTTACCATTTTTTAATAGATAAAAATGGAAATATATACGAAGGTAGAAGAGGGGGCCCAGAAGTGGCAGGTGCTCATGTAGAAAGTGCTAATACTGGTGCAATAGGAATATCCATGATTGGTAATTTTCACGAAGCTCCTGATAAGCCTGTAGATGAAGTTACTCCAGAAGCACTACAGAGCCTTAAGGGTCTGGTTTACAATTTATCTATAGATTACGATATAGATTTAAATGAATCGGTTGAATTTTTAGGGCAGGAAATACCAGCTTTTGCCGGTCATCAGGATTATGTAATTTACTCAAGTAACCCAAGTGCAGATCCGGAAAGTTACACAGAATGTCCAGGAGATAACTTGAAATCTAGAATAGATGATGTAAGAAAGTATGCTTTAAAGTTTGATAATTCCAGACAGCAGAAGCTTTATGTGGCAGGGGGATTATTTGTGGTTTTTATATTATCAATGGGAGTTGCATTATTTTTGAAAGAAAGAGTTTAGCGTTTATAATAGTAAGAATATGTATTGGATTTTTTTAAAAATTGCTAATCAGATCGTACAAACAGATCCGAATCTGCTTGATCCAGACTCAGAAGATCCGCCAGATCTACTACTTGGTCCGGTTACAGACATAAAAGGAACTCTTGGTGGGGGAAGTGAGTTTGTTGATCTTGGAGACGATGGTTTTATAGGTGATATTGGAGATATACTGTATATACTTTATGTTATTGGAACTATAATCTGTGTTATTATAATAATACTTGCAGGGTATCAGTATTTTTTTAGCAGAGGAGAGCAGGGAAAGGCTGATTCGGCTAAAAAGGCTATTATTAATGCAGCGATTGGGCTTGGAGTGATAATCCTAGCGTTTGTGATACAGAATACTGTGGTTTTTGTGTTAGATTCCATAGAAGTTTGATGGTCTATTGATTTAATTCAGTAATACATTAGAAGTTCTTGCTATTGGTTTTAAAATTGATATAATGATAAGAAATAAATAAAAAAATGACAGAATTATTAAGTACAATTCAAAATATTTTTGCAGACACAACGCTTAAGGACCCCTTGAATGCGGATGAGAACCCGGATCTGATGAAAAAGGTTAGCCAGAATACTGGGGGTATTACTAATTTATGGACACAATTAGGTGATATTATACAGATAATAATCATTGTTGTTGGTGTTGCACTGGTGATAGTGATAATCTATGGTGGTGTTCTGTACCTGACTGCCGGAGGTGATGAAAAGAAAACCGGATCAGCCAAAAAAACAATTACAAATGGTATTATAGGTATTGTGCTGGTGTTCTTTGCTTTTGCCATAGCCAATGGTATCACTACGGTTTTAAGGGGAGGAAATTAAGGCGGCAGGGCTGGTGAATCATTTGTGATATACCAGAGTACCTTTTTGTTATATAATCAGAGTATTACACCTTGATATCTTTTAGTATTTTGTGGGAATGTATAAAATAGAAACAAAATGTGGAAAATAAATTTTTTAAATCAGAGTGACATTATAGGAGATGCCCCGGGTGGGGGTTTTGTTGGTAGTTTAAGTGAAGATGGTAACTCGGGTAATTTATTTTCTCTGTTTGGTGATATTATAAATATATCCTTTATAATAGCAGGTGTTGTTTTTGTGTTAATGATTATTTATTATGGATTTATATATCTGACACAGGGAGGGGATGAAAATGCAGTAAAAAAAGGGAGAGCCGGACTAGGGAAGGCTATTTTAGGTTTTATAATAGTTGCATTTGCATTTGCAATTGCAAGTACCATCCGTTTTGTTATTGCAAATATTGGTAATGTGGACAATAGTTCTTAGGTTACTCAGGATGTGACACTGGAAGATACAAGAGTGGAGATGATTAATAATGGAGGGGGAATTAACCGTACATACAGATTTATAGTATATCCCCCGACTGACACACCAAGACCAATAGAATATACATGGACAGCAAGTGGCGGGGGAAGTATTAGGCCAGAAAGACCTGGTAGTAGTATTGCATGGGCAGAGTGGGACAGTCCGGGAGAGAAGACTGTAACAGTTGTAGTAGAAAATTCGTTAGGAAGTAAGAATGTCAGCTACACTTTTGATGTTCCAGAGGATCCGATTTCACCTGATGATGTAGGCAGTCTCTAGTGTAGCCACAGTCTTTTCTGGCTGGGTGGCTCCACTGTAGAGTGCGAGGCTGTAGTTGTTCAGGGTTTGCAGAATACAACAGAAAGAGCCGTGCCAGAAGTTTTAATTATGAGTGTCGCAAGAAATAGGGAGATTGCGATGGGTCGGCATATATGAAATCAGTAATCTCAGAAACTGAACCCTCTTTTTCCGTAGAAGAAAGATGCTAATCTCCTGTTTTGGGTACATGGTAACAGAAGATTTAACAAAGGCAGAGTTTAAGGTAATTGAACTACTTCTACCAAAACCCTGC
>CAYMEI010000043.1:0-7676 GCA_964389605.1 uncultured Candidatus Saccharibacteria bacterium
GAGTAACAGGGGCAACATATGTCCCTGTGTTATCCGAGTTAGTTGTAGCACCCGTATCTGGCAAATCGGGTGCTACTGGCTCTATCAATCTTTCTGTGTGCAGTCCATCTCAACGCATCTGGACTGCGATAACCTAGTAGACCTGCGGGGGGGTGTCTATTGTATTTTTTATTTATTATGTGCTTAAATCCACTATTTTTATTCCAGAAACATAAAAAACCTGTGTTTCATGGATATTGTTTGTTATACTGCCAGGGAACGAACACCCATGAAAAAAGTACTTTGGTTTGTGCTTTTCTATAAATTCTTCAAAGTAATTAAACCCTTTATGTAAGGTATCTTCGTTAGTACCTCTTGCAGGAGAATGTGCAATAAAAAAATCTGGTGAAATTTCATTTTCTTCAAATACCTGGCTTACTGCCTCCAGATACTGCTTTGCTTCGTATTCCGAGTACTGTACGGTTGAACCCTGGTCAAATTGTTTGTTTAGGATACTGTCTTTATTGGCTCCCTCAAAACCAAAAACTGAGTATTTTTCTTCCCATCTTTCTCCTTTATTCCAGAAATTAAAACTATTCAGCTTTAAATGATTATCCTGTATCCCAAGCTCCAGAAAATAATTTTCTTTATCATCCAGCCCACGGACTCCAAATTTTGGTACATTTAACTGCTCTATGGGTGCTAAATCAAAAAACTGTAAATTCCCGAGAGTAAAAACTATGTCAATATCCGTATCTTCCAAAACTTCTAAAAGTTCATTTGTATTGCAACTATCAGAAATCGCCAAAACTCTCATACAGAAACATTTCTAAATATTTTTGTAAAAAATAATAGTATAAAAGGGATCATGCAAACACTGGCAACTATTATGCGTCCCAATAGCCTAGACGATTTTATTGGACAAGATCATCTTGTTGGCTCCAATGCTCCAATACGGTCGCTTATCCTTGGCCAAAAAATTTGCTCTATGATTTTCTGGGGGCCTCCTGCAAGCGGAAAAACAACTCTTGCAGAAATAATAGCCCACTACATAAATGCAGATTTTTTAAGATTGTCTGCTGTGATGGATGGAAAAGAAGAGCTTAGAAAAATTTTGAAAAAGGCTCAGCAGAATGCAGAATCTCTCAGGCAGACAATCTTAGTTATTAATGAAATCCACAGGTGGAGTAAAGCTCAACAGGATGCACTTCTACCGGCAGTAGAATCTGGTGAAATAATATTAATTGGTGCAACCACAGAAAATCCCAGTTTTACTGTAATCTCTGCACTTTTATCTAGAACGCGGGTTTTTACTTTTAACCAGCATTCTCAGGAAGATATAAAAAAAGCTCTGCAGAAAGGTGTAGATTTTTTAGGCATAAAAGTTCAGCAAGAAGCTCTAGATTTTCTATCTCAGGTATCAAATGGAGATATGCGTTTTGCACTTAACAGCCTGGAAATTTCTGCTCAAATAGTAAGTCTGGGTGGCGAAAAATCTAAAACTGTATTCAAAAAAGATATTGAAAATGCGATACAGAAACATTTAAGGTATGATAAAAATGGTGAAGAGCACTACAATTTAATATCTGTTGTGCATAAAAGTTTAAGATCCGGCAATGCTTCTGCTTCTGCCTACTGGGTTGTAAGAATGCTTGCAGGTGGCGAGGATCCACTATACATTGCCAGAAGACTTATAAGGTTTGCATCAGAGGATATCGGGAATGCTCATCCTACTGCACTTTTAATGGCAAATGCGGTATTTGATACATGCCAGAAGCTGGGTATGCCAGAATGTGAAGTTGCACTTGTACAACTTTGTCACTACCTAGCTAACTGCAAAAAATCCAATTCTGCATACCTAGCTCAAATGAAAATAAGAGAAGATGTACAAAGGTCTGGGAATTTACCCGTTCCTATGCACTTTAGAAATGCACCCACCAGGCTAATGAAAGATTCAGGATATGGAAAAGGTTATGAGTATGACCATGATTTAAAAAATAAAAAATCCAGCCAGCAGTGCATGCCGGATGAGCTAAAGGGAAGGGAGTATTTTTAAGTTTTTGTAACACTCGGTTTTTCATTTTTGGATTATTTATCAATAGTTAGTGCCATAATTCAATCAGATGATAAAGCCACCTGTATTGCACACGGAAGATGACTCATCTGTTGTTTTCACAACATCCCCCAATGACCCATCAACTGCAAGAGTAGCTCTGCTCGAAGACCCCTTAGATCTTCTTTGTACCACTGAAGAATCACAGAAAATTACTGCAGAATTGTATGACAAATATGAAAGAGGTCTGGAGAGGGCCGTGTCTACCTGAATCTGGGCATACAGAACATACAGGATCCACGATCTACCTGCCATTGATACAAAGATAGTAAACTCTTTAAAAATACCAAGCACTGTTAACACATACTCAAGTGAATAATAGATAGCCCAAGTGCAACAAACGAAGAGAAGGTAAGGTCGAGTTTATCGTATCGTATAGCTACTCTCCTGAAGTTCTTAAGACGATGAAAAAGACATTCAACTTCGTTCCTCTACCGATATAGGGCTTCTGAATATTCCCAAGGTTTTCTGGCGTTTCTTTCTGGTGGAACTACCAGAATGTATCCTTGCTCTCTTATTGACATACATGTTTTACTGTCTGAATAACCTTTATCCATAACAATCTGTATCTTCTTTCTAAGCACGACATGAGAGACAGATGATCTTCCAATCGATTGCTCCCCTTTTTTTTGACTGCACCTGCTGCTGACTGGTGTGCACGTACTGTAGTTGAGTCCAGAAATACAATATTCATGTCTATCACTCTCTGTTTGTATAGTTCATAAAGCATTTTTCCAGATATTCCTGCTTCTGACCATCTTTTAAACCGTGTGTATACCGTATGCCAGTTTCCGTATTCTTTGGGAAGTTGTCTCTATGAACAGACGGAGCTCAGGATGTATAAAATACCGCCCAATACTTGTCGTATGCAATATCTGGGTGGTTTCCCTAGTTTAGGAAGATACTACTGATGGTTTGATAGTGTGTATCGGTGATCATGGTTTCATATTAAGTTATTGTTTTTGTATGTTAACAGTACCTAAACAGCTCACTTTATTGTGAGTTGTTTTTTATCTGACAAAGCACTCCTCTACTATTTTTTGAGCTTTTATTTTGCTTACAATACTGTTAAATTCTTCATCTGTATAAGTCTGCTCTGTAGCAAACCTGGGAGAAAATGTTTTTGCAGGAATAAATTTTTGTAAAATATATCTCTTTGCATTTTTAACCTGTATAGCAATTTCCATAATGTCATCTAAAGATAACTGGCTTTTAACTACAGTGGTTCTAAATTCATAATCAATTCCACTTTCCTTAATAATATCAATAGATTGTCTGTAGATACATTCAGGCAGAAAAGTACCTGCCACCTGATGATATTTTGCAAATGGAGCTTTTACATCCATTGCAATATAGTCCACCAGATTCTGGTTAATCAGATTTTGCAAAACCTGTGGATTTGACCCATTGGAATCCAGCTTTACAAGAAAACCAAGCTCTTTAATACTTTGTATAAACTTCTGCAGATCTTTCTGTAAGGTAGGTTCTCCTCCTGTTATCACTACTCCATCCAGAACACCGGCTTTTGATTTTAAGAACTCAACAACCTGATACTGAGGTATCTTAGAATCAAACCCTAAAAGCTCAGGATTATGACAATACTGGCACCCAAAATTACATCCCGAAGTAAAAATAACACAACATAATTTATCATTGTAGTCAATAAGAGAAGTTTTCTGTAGTCCCCCTATGTACATCTATTTACATACTAAAAACCTACTTTTTCGTGTATTAGTATAACTGTTGTACGGTCTTTTCGTACTTCGTTTTCAATAATCACCCACTTTCCCGCCTTATGGCTAAGCCCATACTTATGTTTTATGCGTTTATTTTCCATCGGGAAAAAATGCTCCCTTACCCGTCGCATTCCTTCTTCTAGGTCTTTGGTGATTTTATGGGTGCCTACCGCCAAAATCAGGTGTTTTGCAGAAAAAGGATAAGAACTGATACCAGCACCGGATCCGCCAACTGCTACAAGCTCTCCATTTTGAGATACAGCATTAACACTCCCTACAAAGTAATCAGAAGAGTTAGCTTTTGTAAGCATATAGTGTCTTTTATCTCCATCCTCTTCTGACCATGCCTCTCTGTATAAATCTACCCAGGTACATTCTTCAGAATTTATATAATCAAAAAAACCTATTTCTTCCAAAGTTGTAGACGACCCCTTAGCTATTTCTCCGCCAGAAGGAATCAGGCTTTTAACTGCATCCATGGCCTCCTGCTTAGTGTTAACAATTTGCACATTCATACCCCTGCCCCTTATAGCTTCAGCTGTACTGTCAACTACTTTTCTTGTGGGTATATTATTCCATTTTTTTGCAGTCATTCTTCTAATCTTTAATAAACTATCACACAGTTTTCACAAATCAAACTAAAGATTTTTATTTTTAAAAAAACTATTCAAATATTATGGAATACAGCTCCCAGAAAACATTGTTACTGCTTTTGGGTTCGCTTCTTAATTCCTGCATTGATTTTGATAAAATCTTCCTGAGTTCTGTCCCGGTTATATCTTTTTCAATAAAGAATTTTCTGTGCGCATTCTGATCAGTTTTTTCAAAAAAATATTCTTTAATATCAAACTCCCTAAACTGATTTTCGTCCACTCCAAGCATTTTCAGGTATTTCTTTTCATCTTTATCAAATGCCATGTTTACTACCTGCGGATCACAGATATAGTTTTCTATTTCTCGTCTTCCTAAAACTTTTAAACCTATTTCTGCGTATTCCATATTTTGATCATTGTCTTCGTCTCTGTCCACAAGCCCAACAATATTAACTCTGCCTCTAGACTTTTCGTTAAGTTCTTTTGCCAGCTGATACTGAACAGCCACCTCTGTGCTACTCCCGCAGGATATAAAAAGTACATGCTTATCCGGTATGTTTTTAAATATAAGATTGTAGCAGTCTGCATCAGAGAAATCTTCATTACTGCCTTCACAGTAAATAATCCATGAATCCCGATTTTCAAAATGAATCGCAGAAGAACCAACTACATCCCCCAGACCAGCACCAACAATTTTTGCTGACTTGCCAACCGCATTAAAACCCCAGCTTCCTTCACTTCTCCTGCACTGTCCTTTTTCTATTAAATAAATTTTCTGGCGGACTCTATATTTTTTCTCAAACTTACTTCTGCTATACCCACTTTTTTCCAGATCATTTTCAACTATTTCTCCGGCAGAACTTATAACAAAAGGGGAGTGTGTAGAAATAAAGTACTGCGAATCTGGAACCTCAAACGATAAAAACTCCATCATCTCAGGAATCATTTTTTGCCACTGAGGATGAAGATTTGCTTCCGGCTCCTCAAATAAAAATATGGATTTTAAATCTCCATTTTTGGCAACCTCCATAGCTACAAAGTAGAATATCTTGTAAACCTGAAGCTTTCCCGCTGAATTACTTGTTACATCTACCAGGGACTTCTTCTTTTTAAGCATGAAGTCAGGATGCCTCCTGTTCCATTTATCTATCAGTTTTTCAAAAAAAGATAAAAATTTATTAAACTGATCTTTATTTTTAATGCTTGTTCTGGCTACTGCTTCAGGGTTTGAAACATCAAATGGTGTAAAGTAATAAAAGCCCAGGCTTTCAAGTATTTTAATAAGTTCAAAAAGACTTAAATCACCTGTAGATTCTTTTTTTAATCCTGGAGCCAGCTTCTCAAAATATTTAAAGTTTAAATCAGAGGTAATAAAGCAACACTTCTTTCCTTTCAGGCTATTGTCAAACTCATTCTTCTCTAAAAATACCCCTATTTCATCAGGATCAAACAAAATATCCAGTTTTTCCTTGAGCAGTTTTTCTTCTTTAAATCTAGCAGATTCCAGATTCTGAAATACAGAATTTAAATACAGATATTCAAGAATACTACTCTTCCCCGAACCATTTTCTCCAACCATGTAATTTACACTACCCAGATAATCCAGATAAAGGGGCTCTTCTTTTATTCTTTTAAAATTTTTTAACTCTAAATGTTTAAGCAATCAGTATATATTAATAGAAATCATTTTAAATGGAATTACAGGTTTATAATTATTAGTACAATTGATTTGCAAATTTAAAAGAGTTGACAGATGGATAACAAGTCAGGCTTATACAGGCACACTGAGCCCAATTATTGATATGACTCAAATAAATCCAGAGCAAAAAGAATTTATGTCAACGACTGTAGATAGCATGGTGAGATATTTAATTTTGTCAAACACGGAAGATCAGGTACCCGATAAACACAGAAAAATGGATACTTTTATCCTGTAACAGGAATAGAAGATGTAATTATTTACATAATCTTATATTTTCATTAAAACCAGAGTGATATGCCGCGGTAGCTCAGTGGGTAGAGCGAGGGACTGAAAATCCCTGCGTCGACAGTTCGATTCTGTCCTGCGGCACAAAATTAATTTATTTAACCAGCCTGATATTAATTATTTTGACTGTGACTATTACAATTATTGCTATATTTCCAGAACTTATTGAGTGTTTTTTGCAAAAAGGAGTTATTGGTGAAGCGATAAGAAATCAGAAAATAAAAGTGAACTTTTTAAAACTTAAAGATTTTGCTACAGACAAACATAAAAGGACAGATGAAAGACCTTTTGGTGGTGGTCCTGGAATGGTTTTAAAATTTGAACCTGTATTTAATGCAATTTATAAAAGGACAGGGAGCAGGCTGCTAAGTATATTAAACAAAAACAGACAAAATGCTCTTAAGCAAAAAGCTGGCAGGCTATCTAAAAAACATACAGAGTTGCAAAACAGAATTAATATATTATTAAAAGACCATAAGAGTTCAAAAACATACAAAGAAAAAAACTGTCTGCTTAAGCAGATAAAGACTTACAGAAAAGAAATAGATTTTATTGCCAAAAAACTCCAGGAGCAACAGACAGGCATAAAAAATTTTAAGAAAATTAATCTGTCCGATATGGAATTTGCACACAACCATAAGAGTATGCAGGGTAATTTGACCAAAAAGATAAAAAAGGTTTTTAAAATCTTTTTAATGGACCCTTCCGGTCAGGACTTTAATTTTAAAAAGGCCGGGAATATGGCCAGTTTTTTAAGCAGTAAGTCTAAAAACAAACCAGAAGAAAAAGAAATTATTTTAATATGCGGAAGATATCAGGGATTTGATGAAAGAATAAAGCTTTTGTGTCATCAAAAGCTGAAAGTAAGTAATGCAGTTTTAAGCGGTGGAGAGCTGGCTGCCACTTGTATTTTAGATTCTGTAGTAAGATTAATTCCTAGTGTTCTGCATAATGAAAATTCAAAGGAGATTGAAACTTTTGAAAATAAAAACTATCCGCTTTTTACTACACCTGTGTCTCTTTCTGATTCTGATCAGTTTGCAGATTTAAAAGTAGATGATATTTTTTTAAATGGTAATCACGCAGAAATTCAGAAAGCAAGAGACATAAATATTTAAAAACGCAGATTTACCATTAACTATATAAGTACTAGAAAACAGTGGTCTAAAAAAATAAAACACTCCCCTGCTGTGTTTAAAGTTCTAAATCAGATACCACCCCCTAAAAGATAAACAGGAACTTAGCTTGATACCTTGCAAAGACAGACT
>CAYMEI010000044.1:0-7665 GCA_964389605.1 uncultured Candidatus Saccharibacteria bacterium
GTGTTTCTGTATATTAATGGATTGTTTCTGGTTGGGGTTACAGGGGAGGGATAAAATAAACCTGCCCACCAGAATAAGATATTTTATTATTTAATGATAAGAGTTAACTATAAATAAAACTAGTGCCCCGGGTGGGACTCGAACCCACAACCCATTGCTTAAAAGGCAAGTGCTCTGCCGATTGAGCTACCAAGGCACTCTTTTTTTAGTAATTATGCTTTTTTTGTAAATAGCAATAATAAGATGAATGGGAATAAAATCCAGGCAAAAAATCCAACATCACTGATCACAAGAGTATTCCATATACCATCAGTTCCTGCCTGTACCAGATTACGAAGCTGAGGAGAAACAAACCTGAAAAAGGCAGATACAAAAAGCCCTGCAAAGCTTAAAGAAAAAATAAACCTTTCAGTTATTGTCCCATTATCATCAGATACTTTTGCAACATGCTTAAAAAGAGTGTAATTTGCAAAAGTAAAAAATACCCCAAACATTATTACCCAAAAAGCAAAAATTACCCCAAGCCCAAACAAATTGTTAAAGTCTTCAACAAACTCAGTAAAGGTTTTCAGTTGAGGCAAAGAATTGGTAACACCCATAGCTATAAGCAGAGAGAATATAAGTCTTATCCACCCTTCTTTTGAGATTATTGGACCAAATATTAAAACAACCATAATAAAGTATCCAAAAATCAGCAGATTCAGACTTGCAAACTCTGGAGTACCTCCGACTTGATTTACAATTACTTGAGGTGAAAGCATTCAATCCTTTTTTAAGTTAACTTATTTTGTAAGCAATCTTTTTTATACTGATCTTCATACTAACTATAAATTAGATCTTCTTCGTAAATTATATCTACAATGTCTTGAGCCTGAGATTCTGTAGCTAAAGTTGGTCTCCTGTCATTGGAAATATAAGTAAATACTGGCAGTGTCTGAACAAGCCTTCCATTATAAAAGTAGTTGTGCAAAAACATCCCCTGCCTGTATCCAACACCCTGAATCTGATCAAACAAAAAATTACCTAAACCATAATAAATTGGCTTTCCGCTGTAAAATTCAACTTTTTGAATAACATGAGCCTGAGAGCCCATAACCATATCCGAACCCAAATCAATTAACTCCCTGGAAATACTCTTTTGTGTGGACGAAGGATTGTAAGAATCATTTTCTCTAAATTGCACTGTTGCAACAATAAATATATCCGGGTTGCTGGCACGCAGGTTGCTAATTGCCTCTTTAGCCTTTTCTTCTCCCTCTGACCCATAAATATTCGCACCAGGTTCGTTATCTCCAATAGCACATTCCAGTAGAGGACATGACTCATTAAACCCAATAAATGCAATTTCATTTCCCTGGTTTGTAGAAATTATTAAAGGTTTTTCAGCTTCCTCGGGAGTTACTCCGCCTCCAAATGTTTTCATATTGTTTTGTGCATAAAGATCTAGGGTAGACAGATATGCTCCTTTCCCAATATCAAGATTATGATTTCCGGTTAACTCTACAATATTTACATTTAAATCTTTTAGAATCTCAAAATCTCTAAGCTTTGTACAAAAGTTAGTAGTTCCAGTAGAAGAATATGTACAATCTTCACTAAAACTGGTTTCATTGCTTACATGCACAAAATCAGAGGTCTGAAATTCAGGCTTTACATCTTCTGATATGAACTCTGTACCATTGTTATCCGCCGAGAGCCCTGTTAACCTGGTAATGGCAGTTACACCTGTCAAGGTAACTTTTGTTAAATCCTGTTCGTTAAAAATTGAGTCTCGTGGCAACACCAAGTCATCAAAAAAGTCCTCTGCGTTTTCATTATTGAAATTTGCAAAAAAGTTAAGAGTAAGAGTATAATCTTCCGTGTCTTCAAAAAAATTAACGCCATCTATGCTCATTGCCCTATATCTGGAATTAAGATTTTCCAGATCTGTAATAAGGTATGAATCTTGAGACAGGGGAAGAAAAGCTTCAGTGGCAATCAGCACATTGTTGTTTTCACATTCAAAAAAATCGTCTGTAAGTACCTTGACCGAATCCAATACATATACAGATTCGGAGCAGTAGTCAGTTTTTACTTCTGACAGGGTAAAATCCATCTCTTCCTCTGCGTACCCGGTTACAAGGAGAAAGGGTTTTGAGTATATTTTTTGTGAATCGTCTCCCTTTGCATTTGTCTGTATTAATATATCCGCAAGGGATTCATCCGTTTCTACCTGAGTATTTTCTACAAACAGCACATCTTTTATGCTCAGTGGAGTATCTGGGTGAATAAATATCTTATGATTTAAGTTAACTTCCTGGGTTTCTGTATCAGAGAAAGTGTCATCGTCTGCTATTGTTTCCATCACAATTATTGGAACGGCAATAGATAGTATAAAAAAACCTGCCCCAACTACTTTTTTATCCATGTCGATTATATTTGAAGATATTTTAAATTATTTTCAAACCCCCCTCTTTCTTTTTCTAAAGCAAAACCAGCATTCAAGAGTCTCTGTTCGGATAACTTTGGACCAATAAATTGAACCCCAGCAGGCATATCAATAGTTTTCCCATTATCTGTTACCTGCTCAAACCCACCAGGAACACAAATTGCAGGCAGACCACAAAGAGCGTTAGCAGTATTAAAGATATCCATTAGCTCGCCAAAAAGCGGGTTGGCTTCTGCAGTACCCAGCTTTATGGCACAACTTGGTGCAACAGGTGCTAAGAGCAAATCCACTTCCCTGAATACTCTTTCAAAGTCCTGTGCAAGAACGCTCCTTATAGATGCTGCCTTTTTGTACAGTCTATCTTCATATCCCTTGCTTAAGACTGCAGTTCCTGTCATTATTCTTCTTTTTGCTTCCACACCAAAACCCTCCCCCCTAGTATTTAAGTATGTCTGATGCCATCCGGTAGTTTTGCTGGATCTATATCCATACTGAGAACCATCATATCTTGCCAGATTACTGCTTATTTCAGCCCTGCAGATAATAGTATAAACCCAATTGGATATTTCAGGGTCCAGTATAGATACTTCAAGAACCTGCGCACCCAGTTTTTTGATCAATTCAACATTATCTTCAAAGACCTTCCTTGTGCCCTCGGATATCCCCTCAATATTTAAATATTCTCCTGGAATTCCAATTTTTAAATTTTTAAGTTCTGTATGATCAAGATTTTTAAAAAAATCTTTTTGTCCAGAAAAAGTAGTCATATCTTTGCTATCCTGCCCTGCAATTACATCCATCACTATTGCAGCATCTTCGACGGTCCTGGTTATTGGACCTGGACAATCCAAAGAGCTGCCCATTGCTACAACGCCAAACCTTGGTACTCTTCCATATGTTGGCTTGAAGCCTACCACCCCACACATTGAGGCAGGATTTCTAATGCTTCCTGCGGTTTCGGTTCCCAAGGCATAAACACAAAGACCAGCGGCAACAGATGCAGCCGCTCCTCCACTGCTACCCCCGGGTATTCTCGTTAGATCCCACGGATTATGACAAAAACCATAGTAAGAAGTTTCATTACTTGAACCATGAGCAAACTGATCCAGATTAGTTTTTCCAAGCATTACATAATTATACCTCAGTAACCTTGTTGTCACAGAGGATTCAAATGCCGGAACAAAATTACTTAAAATATTAGATGCAGCAGTAGTTAGAACACCTTCTGTACAAAATAAATCTTTTGTACTTGCAGGAACACCGGTTAAAAAACTGTCGCTTGAAGATAATACCTCATCTGCCTTTTCGGCCATTCTTAAAGTATAATCTTCGTCAACAGTTATATAGGCATTAATGACCGGGTTAAGACTCTTAATCCTTTTTAAATATTGACGGCTAAGCTCAACAGAAGAAATCTCCCCACCCTTAAGTTTCCTGCTTGCTTCTTTAATGGTTAGTGTTTTTAAATCCATGCTAAGAATTAGAATTGTCTAATATCCTGGGGTATACAAAGTGTCCATTTCTACTTTTTTCAGACTCCATGAGCTTGCCTGTAAATTCATAGCCACCTTTATTCAGTACTTTGTCGTCTCTCAGGTCAGTTATACCCCTGTCTTTATTTTGGCTGAAAAAATCTTCTTCACATTCAAAACCAAGCACATTTTTGGCATATTCAAAAACAGAAGATAAGTCTTCTGTAAACCTCTCCTGCTCTTTTTCTGTTAAGTTAATAGCCGAAAGCCTTGTAAGTTGCCTAACTTCTTCTTTGGATAATTTCATAGATTTTTCCACTTTTTCCTTAGTGTGTCTCTTTTATTTTTTGCACCTTTACTCTTTACATCTTTTTGAGGATATGTACTTTCATTATCCGGATATGAATCATTTAAATTGTCCCCACCCCCTGATTGATCTGATTGATTTTCACTGTTCATATTTTTAATCCCCTGTCCCGGATCGGGTACTACCTGCTCTTCCAGATCTTTATTGCAAGGTATGACATCTTCTTTAGAAGAATGGTTGTTATGATTGAATTCCCCTGATACCTGTTCTACAGGAATAACAGACATATCCAGCGACTCCTCCTGCCTGGATTTAAAAGATGGCTCTGCATTCTTGATAAAAGAAATTTCAGGGACCAGCTCTTTGTCTTTTTGTTTTGATCTGGGTGGCTTTCTGTAAATCCACTGATAAACTAGACAAAGCAGTATGACTGTTAAAACAAATATAAAGCTTGTAGAGTTAAAAAGCTTTCTACTGAATTCCATATCAGAAGTATATATTTCATAGACTTCTTTTATTGAAATCAAACCTGAATAAAAAATAAAAGGTGTCTGAAATATAAAAATGAATAACTTTATTATAGGACTCCTGAACCTTGTAAACAAAACAGAGGCAAGCAGAAAAACAATTAATTGACCCGGTATGCTTTGTAGATAGTAGTCAATAAAGACAGTTCTTGATATTTCTTCCCATTTTACATCCTGCATATCCGGATTGAGAAAATTAAACCGATAGCTTGGATTAGAATAAACTCCATAGATAGCAGGATTCATCTGTTTCATTTAATTTTTAAAAGATTTTTTTTAAAGACCAAGGATTATTTTAATTCAAATTTTTTATATTATTTTATACATTGCGTCTTAACCTGCTCACTTGCAAGAAAGCTGATTTTGTAACTTTTATATCATATATCAATAGTACCCTACTTCCTCTATAGTAGACCTTTTATCTCCAGGCTGGTATACTCAATCTGTGCCTCAAGTGTATTTAAACTAAATTGTTGTACTATCTCATCAAGGCTCATCCGACTGATATTTTCATAAATCAGTTTCTGCACTCTGTTATCCAGGTTATCAATACTGCCATGATGTGTGTCCAGTGATTTCTCCTGGTCAGATCGTGAAGGATATACTTGTTCTAAAAAATCATCTGCATTTAATATTAGACCTGCACCCTGCTTGATCAGCTTAAAATTTCCAAAAAAGCCATGGTTATCAAAATCTGCAGGAATTGCAAAAATCGCTCTAGACAATTTTTTTGCATAATCAGCAGTTATAAGACTTCCAGAAGGATCAGGTGCCTGAACCACTATGAGAAATCGTGATAGAGCAGCTATCAGCCTGTTCCTTTTAGGAAAAGAGTATGACTTTGGTGTAAATCCGGGCAATTCTTCTGATACAATAAGTCCACCATTATCTATCACATCCTGTGCCAACCTGAAATTATCCCTTGGATATATTGAGTGCTTATCTAGTCCAGACCCCAGAACTGCCATAGTATTAAAATCTTTGGCATTTTTATGAGCTATTGTATCAATTCCGAGTGCCATACCGCTCACAATTACCAGGTATTCAGAGATTAAAGGTATATTCTGCTCTATAAATCTCTTAGAAATCAAAGAGTATCTTCTTGTGCCAACCACAGACACAGACTCTTGATTAATTTTGCTTATCTCACCTTTGTAAAAAAGTAAAGAGCAGTTGACTTCCAGCAGATCAGACGGAAATCCTTCGTCTATCAGGCAATAGAACTTAATCTTTTCCTCATCAATCCTGCTGATAATCTCTTCCAACTTTATTGTTTTTGCTCTCTCTGTTAATTGATTCAGCTTATCAACAGACCCGACATGGGTACATAAATCTTTTATATTCAAGTCAAACAGGTAGTCAATTTCATCCAGTAGAACCTTGTTTATGATTCTGCTGGAGCCTAGAATCAACCAAAGATAAAGTAGCTTCTCTCTTCTGGAATATAGCAACTTACGAGCACATTAGATTAAATTAAAAAATTATAAATCTTGAAAAGATAAACAGCTCATAACTATAAGAAATATCCGTAACAATGCTCTTGACCGCGTCTTTCTGCAGCCCGCCCTCTTAACAACTCACTCTCACCTGCATCTTTAAAAAGCTTGATCGGACACACTACCATACTCTTCAGATAAACGATGGAAGCGAAGCAATCCCCCCACGGCACCTCACCATCAACGGTTTATGCTGTCTCATATTTTCCCTGCTCCGCACTTCGACCTATTTCCTGATAGTCTGCTTATTGATTTTTGCAGTGTAAGTAAAGCAACTGTACGGTTAAAGATATTCTTTGTTTTGATATCTGCTGTAAATTGTAATTACAAAGCTTTACAGTGAACTCTGCAAGCCACATTAGTGAAGATGGTCGGACTTTCTCTGGTGAATCAAACCCAAAAATGTGGGGCGAGAGGGAGTCGAACCCTCAACCAATCGCTTAAGAGGCGAGTGCTCTGCCAATTGAGCTACCACCCCCATAACACTCTTAGATAAAAAACATATAATTTCCAGTTCATATTTTCTTGATTAGTAAAAAATAGTTTTGTATTTAAAAAAAGAATAGAATGGCTAAAGAAGAAAACACAGCTAAAAAAACCTCAAAAAAAACTGATACTAAAAGTACCTCTAAACCAGAGGACACAAAAAAAAAGGCACCCAGAACATCCACTGGTAAATCTGACAAATCCTCGGCAGTGTCCACAAAGTCCACCGCCAAAACCCTTAAAATAGAAAAACCAGAAACAAATAAGTATGATTTTACAAAAATAGAAAATAAGTGGAATAAAAAGTGGGAAAAAACCGGGCTTTATAATACAGGTGAAAAACTGGAAGAGCCAAAGTTTTATAATTTACTAATGTTTCCATATCCATCAGCAGAAGGCATGCATGCAGGAAATGCTTACACTTTTACCGGGATTGATACTTACGGAAGATATAAAAGAATGACTGGTTTAAATGTATTTACTCCTGTTGGGCTTGATGGATTTGGTATACATTCGGAAAATTATGCTTCTAAAACAGGTGAGCATGTAAAGACAGTTTCTCAGAGGACAGAAAAAAGATTTTATGATCAGTTTTTAAATCTTTATGGAGGAGCATTTGATAGCAATAAATTAGCCGAAACATACAAGACAGACTATTACAAATGGACTCAGTGGATTTTTACTCAACTTTTCAGGGCAGGATTGGTGACCCGCAAGAAATCAATGGTTAACTGGAGTATTAACTTAAATACTGTTATTTCTGATGAGCAAATTAATACGGATGGAACCTGCGAGAGAACTGGAGGGCCGGTTGAGAAGAGAGAGCTTGAGCAGTGGTTTTTTAAAATAACTGATTATGCAGAAAGACTTTTACAAAACCTGAACTGGATAGACTGGGATGAATCTGTAAAAGATGAGCAGAGAAAATGGATTGGAAAATCCGAAGGTG
>CAYMEI010000045.1:0-7638 GCA_964389605.1 uncultured Candidatus Saccharibacteria bacterium
TATCTAAGAGAGCTGTGATCTCTGGAGTGTTTACTTTTTTCTTTTTAAAGAAGACCATGCTTTAATTATCTGAGTCAGTCCTTGGTGACTATAGTAGCGAAGCTAATTCCCCTTCTCAGAACCTTAGCAGGCGGCTAAAGCACGCACAGAACTGCTTTGCACGTCTTAAGCGGTTACAACCTTGCAGGCTGGGCGGACACATGGGTCCGCCCCTACAGTAATAATACAACTGGATATTAAGGGCGGGAGAACCCCGCCCCTACAATTATATAATAGAGTAGCGAAGCTAATTCCCCTTCTCAGAACCTTAGCAGGCTGGCTACGCACAGCCTTAAGCGGTTACAGGGGTGGACGCTGAGGTTTGTTAAATCTGTTGTGTAGACCATAGAGGCATATGCTAGAAAATATCTAAGTAGTTTTCAAATGGGTTGTATAAATTTGGTAAACTTAAACAGAAATACAGTCAACAAATATTATAATTTCTTAAGAGAAGTTGCTGTAAATAGCCTAACTGACGAGAAGCTCTCTGGAGTAATTGAAATAAACGAAAGCTATTCTGGAGCAAAAAGAATCAAGGAAAAAAGAGGTAGAGATGGAAAGATTTTTGCACAGGTTGTTAGAATTGTACGAAAGAGCAATTAATGCCTGTAATTTAAGGTAAAGTTCTGGAGGATTCGACCATAAACACAAACAGGTGGAAAGTCTGCAACAGCATCATAGTCAATGTATACAAACATTACAGAGTTTTTCACTCAAAGAATAATTTACTCGTGGGAAGTGTTATGTGAATAGGATTGAATCTTTCTGGTCTTTTGCCGGAAGAAGGTTTGCAAAGCAAAATGGTGTGAGGAAAACTAAGTTACTGTTGTATTTGAAAGAAAGCGGATGGAGATGGAGTCGCAGAAGATTGAGCAGGTACAGGATTTTGCTAAAATTATATGGGAAAAGTGGACTTAGCTGGTCAAGATCCTGAATTGATACATACTCAACATGTCAGAAGATATTCCTCCACTTCACAGAAATGACTGTGCCTTGCTAATATTCAGTACAAAAAATAAACCCCCAGTCGTGAGTATATCAAAAAAATGCTCATGCTTTTTTCTTTGAAGTTCTCAATGTCTTAGTCTTGGGGGGATCCTCCTTTAGCAGTTTGTCGGCTTTTTCTATATCTACATCAAATATAGATAAATCCTTAGAAATACTCTTATTTTTTCCTTTGTGCTTTAAGTATGGCCCAAATTTGCCTGTGCTTAAAATAACCGGCTCACTATCTATATCCCCAATACTTTTTGGGAGTGATAGCAGAAACCTAGCTTTCTGCTTGTCAACACTGTGTGGATCTATATTTTTTGGTATACCCACCCTTTTTAAATTTTTTTTATCGGAGTCTTCCCCAATCTGCAAATAAAAACCATATGGACCAGATTTTAATTGTATTGGTTTTCCACTCTCCTGATCTGCACCTATATCCTGATTGCCGGCAGATTTCCTGGAATCTAGCAGGCTTAATACATATTCTTTCTTTAAGTCAGCAGGTGGTGTTTCATCGGGTAATTTTATCTTCTCCTCCTTCATTTCTACATATGGACCATATGGACCAACAAAAACTATAAAATCTACCTGGGGTAATTTAATTGAGCTGATTTCCTTTGGGTTCAAATCTTTTCCTGCAGATTCTATTTTTTTAACAAGCCCCTTTTCGTCCTTTGAGCCAAAATAAAACTCCTTCAGGAAATTTAGATAGTTCAACTCGCCTTTAGCTATGTCATCAAGACTTTCTTCTAGGTTAGCAGTAAAGTCATAGTCAAGATATTCTGTGAAGCTTGCCTCTAGTATATTGTTTACTGCCATACCTGTAAAAGTAGGTATCAATTGCTGGTTATTCTTAAAAACATAGCCCCTGTCCTGAATTGTTGAGATTATAGAAGCATATGTAGATGGTCTGCCAATACCCTTTTCTTCTAAAAATTTTATCAGAGAGCTCTCGGTGTACCTAGCAGGTGGGGCAGTGTGGTGCTCTTTAAGTTCCATGAATTCCAGATCTACACTTTGATTCAGTTCCAGCTCAGGAAGTAACCTGTCGGGATCTTCATCAAAATATACTTTCAAAAACCCTGCAAATACCACACTCTTCCCCGAACTCTTAAATCTTGCCAGCTCCTTACCGCCCTTTTCGGCCTTTATATCTGCATTTGTAAACTTTATCCTAGCTTCAGCCATCTGAGAAGCAATTGCTCTGTTATAAATTAGTGTGTAGATTTTTAGCTGGTACTGATCCAGCTTTAATTGCTCAGGTTTTTTGAAATCTCCCGATGGTCTTATTGCCTCATGTGCCTCCTGGGTGTTTTTAGATTTTGACCTAAAAACCCGTTCCGTTTTGCTCAAAAATTCCTTTCCAAATTCTCTGGACACAATATTTCGTATCGTCTGGGTAGCTTCTTTTGATAGAGACGAGCTATCAGTTCTCATATATGTAATAAAGCCTTCCTCGTAAAGCTGCTGGGCTACGCGCATTGTAGTTTTTGCATCATATCCAAACTTCTTATTACATTCCTGCTGAAGTGTTGATGTTGTAAAAGGTGCAGACGGCTTTCTTTCCTGCATTTTTTCATTAATATCATCAACTAAAAAACTGGCACCCTGGCAGAGATTATTTTTAATTTCTTCTGCTCTGTCTTTGTTTAGCCATAAAAGTTTTTTATCTTTTAGCTCACCTTTTGAGTTAAAATCTGACCCCTTGGCAACCCTTACCCCTTCTATGGAAAATAAACTTCCGCTAAAGCTGGAATCTGTTTTAAAAACAGCAGATAAGTCAAAATATTCACTCGATTTAAACGCCGCTCTCTCCATTTCTCTTTCAATCAGCACCTTAACAGCAACGCTTTGAACCCTGCCCGCCGACAGACCTCTTTTAAGCTTGCTCCACAAAATCGGAGAAACCGAAAACCCAACCAGCCTGTCAAGTATTCTTCTTGATTCCTGTGCTTTGACCAGATCATTATCAATCAGACGAGTATCTTCAAAAGCATGGCCTATTGCACTTTTTGTTATCTCATGAAACACAACCCTTTCATATTTTTTTATACCCAGCTCATCAACCAGATGCCAACTTATTGCCTCCCCTTCCCTGTCCGGGTCGGTGGCCAGAAAAACCCTGTCTGCACTTTTTAAATCACTCTTTAGCTCTGTAATTACCTTCTTCTTTTTTGGATCAACTAGGTAAAGAGGTGCAAAGTCATCTTCTACATTAACACCAAGACTTGCCCACTTGTGTTTTTTATACTTTGCTGGTATATCTTTGCTGGATTTAGGAAGATCTCTAATATGACCCATGGAGGCTTTTATCTCATAATCACCTCCCAAGTATTTTTTTAGAGTCTTAGCTTTTGTTGGAGATTCTACTATAACTAAATTAGACATTCAAGTGCGTTTTAAATATGGTTTCCTGTTTTTCAAATAATGGTAATGAAAAAATTGAAAAATCAAAAATTTATTTATATTTGTTGCACTTTATTTGCATATTTAATATGTAGGGTTAACATTTCATAAATGGAAAAAGCTGGTCAGGATTATCGAACAGAGATTTCAAGAGAAGCCATACTGGACATGGCCGACAAGTTTGATAATGGACAACTATTTGAAAAAGCCCTGCTCTATGCAGAAGAAATGCATAAAGATGTAAAACGGAAAACAGGCGAACCTTACATTTACCATATATATAGAACCCTTAAAATACTAAATGAAGTTCCAATAGACTGCCTGACTGCAACTGCTGCTGTTTTACACGATGTAATAGAAGATACAGATAAAACATATAATGATATTAAGGCGGATTTTGGTGAACATGTAGCTAAAATCGTTGATGGAGTAACAAAACTGAAAAAAACTGAATTTAAAACTAATGAAAGAATAGTTGAGAGCTTCAGAAAAATGTTTGTAGCCATGGCTGAAGATCTGCGCGTAATTTTGATAAAATTTGCAGACAGGATAGATAATTTAAAAACCATAGAAGGACTTGACAGGGATAAACAAATTAAAAAAGCCAATGAGTCTTTATTTATTTATGCTCCTATTGCAGATAGACTTGGTATATGGAAATTCAAGCAGGATATGGAAGATTTAAGTTTTAAGATTTTATACCCGGATGAGTATACTTGGATAGACCAGGAGTTATCTACCCAGTCAAATCTGTACAAAGATGCGTTATCTTTGTCTAAGAGTATCATAACCGAGTCCCTTAATAATGAGGGGATACAGTTTGAGCTTTCTTCCAGAGTAAAAAGTCATTATTCAGTATTCAAAAAAGCAGTTGGTAAGTACAATAGAGACATAAGCCAAATCTACGACATTGGAGCATTAAGAATTATAGTGGATTCTGTTAGAAACTGTTATGCAACTCTGGGTATAATACATGATATATTCACCCCGATATCTTCAAAATTTAAAGACTACATAGCAACGCCAAAAAGCAATGGGTACAAAAGCCTTCATACTACTATTTTTGGACCAGGGAAGACTTTTATTGAGATACAGATTAGAACAGAACAAATGCACGAAGAAGCCGAAAACGGTGTAGCGGCTCACTTTGCATATAATCAGTTTAAAACCACTAACTTTTATAAAAAAGGTAAAGGAGACAGCTTGAACCCAAGAAATCTAGAGTGGGTATCTAGGCTGGCAAATGCAGATATCAATTCTTTTAATGAATTAACAGAAAATGATGTATTTAAAGATATTATTTTTATATTCACACCAAAAGGAGACTGCATAGAGCTACCAGACGGGTCAACGGTCATAGATGCTGCCTATAAAATCCATTCCTCCGTAGGGGACAGATGTGTAGGAGCAAAAATTAATAAAAGGATAGTCGAGCTTAATTGCCAGTTGTCTGATGGGGACCTAGTAGAAATAATTACAGGCAACAGAAAAGGACCCGCCAGAGAGTGGCTCAATTTTGTCACAACAGGACACGCAAGAAGAAAAATTCAATCTTCCTTAAGAAAATTTAACAGGGAAGAACTATACGAAGATGGGGTTAAAATACTGGAGCAGGATCTATCTGTGCTTGGAGAAACTACAGAAAGGAAGTGTATAAAGTACCTGAGAGAAAACAGCATAAAAGGTTTTTCAGACTTTGAAGCTCTTATGGCAGCACTTGGAGGTGGATTAACATCAACCCAGAGAATACTAAGTGAGATACCCTTTCTGGAGAAAACTTCTGATAAAAAAAGGCGGAAATCAGATCAAAGTGAATCCACTGTTGCACAGATATCAGATCTAAAGGAGATTACAGTGGAAGGCTCAATAAGCTCCAGCTATGTTCTGGCCTCCTGCTGCAAACCTTCCAGGTATGATAAGCTGGTAGGATTTTTAAGCCTAGAAAAAGGTCTGGTTATTCACAGGGCTGATTGTAAAAATTTAGACAGCCTGGATCACAACAAAATTTTTAATGTCAGTTTTGGTCTTTCTGATAATAATATAGATTCGCTACTGGAGGTACATGCAAATGAAGACGAAGAAGATACTATACTAATTAAAATCCTGAAGAGTGCAAAGGAAAAAGATGTCCGTGTTTTGAAAGTACAGGCCAACAAAAAGAAAGTTAACAATATTACAATCTACAAAATCAAACTACATGGCTCTGCAAGTAATATTATAAAATCCTATCAGTCCTTAAAAAATCTTCCAAGCATAGTCGATGTTAAATCTATAAGCAGAGGATAAATCTACCATCTTTCTAAAAATATATCTTCCACACCCACCCCATTATCGGTTAGTATCCGTGTAGAATCATTTATCATTAATGCATTTCCACACAGATAAAATTCTGAATCTTTGGGTAAATCATTAAAAGTCTGGCTTAAAAAATCTGTAACCCTGCCCCTGAAAAACTCTATATTTTTAAAAACTTCATCATCCTTCTCCCGGCTCAAACAATACTTAAAGTCAAAATTAGGAAAACTCTGTTTTTTAAACCTGAAAAAATCCAGAAGTATGGCTCTGGATATATCCCTAGCTCCAAAAATTAATAATACATGACGATCATGAGACCTTAAAAGTTCATCTTCTATCATACACTTAAATGGTCCAATTCCTGTCCCGGTAGAAATGAACAGCTTTGATTTTCTACTCCCTGATAATACAAAGTTACCTATGGGACCTAGAAAACTAAAATTTTCGCCTGTTCTTGCCTGTTCAAAAAACTTACTTCCGGGTCCACCATGAACAGTATCCAGTATAATTTCGTGTCTGTCATCATTCTTCCCGGATAAAGAGTACATCCTGAAGGCAGACGGAGCAACTTCTATAGAAATGTATTGCCCGGATTTTGGATATATCGGGTCTTTTGGTGTAAATTCAATTCTATAAGTATTTTCGGCTATTAAGGTTTTTGAGACGATATACCCTTTATTAAATTGCAATTCATAAAAAATCTAACAGATTTTTTATCTCATGCACCAATACTATCATATAGACTATTTAGATATTAATATTGCACCCATAAATAACAAGGCAGCATACCCCTCTTCTGTCTCTTCTGCATCAAGAAAGACATCTGCTTCCACACAACTCACCTGGACATTCCACGGTATAAACCCATATGGTTTTCACTACAGACTTAACAAAGGCAGAGCTCAGAGTAATTGAACTTTTTTTACCAGAAACATATCTTTCAAGAAGACCTTCCAGGTGGAGTAAGCACCAGATACTCAGAGATATTCTATCAGTCTGTAAATGGTTACAGGCGAGTAGATTTACCCTCATACCTTTTCTATTCATAGATGCTCAAAATAAACCATACAAAAAGCATCAGTAATTTTTTATAGTTTTTGGTAAAAAATCACTTACTTATACTTTGATATTGATTGTATTAGAATTAAAATCTGGTTTACTGCTCGACAAAACAACAAGGCTCCCTATTAGTATACTGTGAAGAAAAAAACAGTGTCAGACTTACTGGCTAAAAATCAATGTACAAAATATCTTTTGAGTACAGGATACAGTAGTGTTATTCCTGCAAAAGGATACAGTTGTGATTTATTGGCTTATAAAGAAAGTACCACCCCATACATGTTCGAAATAAAGTATTCCACAAAAGAAAATGGCGATGATTTTTTTGGTACAGTAATGTTCTCCGAACTGTTCTAGGCAATTAATAATAAAAATAACTATATCTTTCTAGTCTGCAGGGGTAACAGGGGTAATCTGAATAACTGGTTCTACCAGATGTTTTCTGTGACAGAATTTCTGAAATATTGCACATTAACTACCCCAATTGGACACTATAGAATACAGATGGATATCGGGGGAAATATGAAAGCCCCCGTCAAAAGTAACGCTAGTATCAGCGAGGAAATGATACTTGATATATGGAACAAGTATAGGGAATGGAAGCCCGAACAATTACACACAATAAATGGTTCATGACTTCAACCCAGCCAGAATAAACTGGCTAATCTCTCCATCTAGAACTTTTTCCGGTTCAGAAGATTCCAGTCCTGTTCTTAAATCTTTTACTAACTTATATGGATGCAGGACATAATTCCTTACTTGAGTCCCAAAATTAGCTATATCACCACCCTGTTTTAAAACACCCACAGCCTCTTCAAATTCTTTTTGCTGAATAAGCTTGAGTCT
>CAYMEI010000046.1:0-7532 GCA_964389605.1 uncultured Candidatus Saccharibacteria bacterium
GTGGATAATTCTCCTCTAAGGCAGCTTTGGATGTTCAGAGCAGTTCTGTGCGTGCAGAGCAGCTTACTGTTTCAAGGCAGTGAAAAAAGCCGTGTGAAACCGGCTTTATTTTTTTCAAATTTATTTTGCCAGAAATCAATATTGGATTTTGGAATATAGGCCAACCTGCAGTTTTTATGTTGATGCCAGAAGCATCCATGTATAAATATTACAGTTCTTTTTGAAGGAATTACCAGATCGGGTTTACCCGGTAGCTTATGGTTAAGGCGATATCTGGTGCTCATACTATACAGTTTTTTTCTGAATACAACCTCAGGCAAGGTGTCCTTACCTTTAATTTTTGACATGTTTGTGCTTCTTTCCTCTCTGGATATTTTATCTACTCAAGTGTTCTTTTCTTTGGCATAATCTATAAATCCTTTCAGGGTTAATATTCTGTCTCGGTATTCCGGTGGATATGTAGTAATATATTCTTTTGGTACTACAAGTACTATATTATTTCCGTACATCTCACCAAGTTGATTTCTAGATATGCCCTGCTGAAGTGTAAATAAATGTTTTGTGTTTATTCTGCTGGTTTCATTGAGTATCTGTCTCCATCGGTCTTTACATGTGGTTTTTGCACCAAGAAATACCAGATGGCTGGCTCTATATTCTTTATTGTGGTACTCTTTATTGCCGGGGAATATAAAATCTGGCTTGTGATTATCCTCTGTTTTTCCGGGGTGAGAAAACTTCAACAGGTTAATATCGAATACTTCATGCAGGTGATGCTCAAGAGATTTGCCTGCACGACTCTTTCTTCTATTGAGCATCGAGCTTGCAGTACTGATGAACTCATCGATTGTTTTGAATGGATTTCTGAGTCTGTCCGAATAGTATGCCATCTCAATTTGCTGAAAAAGCTCGTATTCTCTATTGAGCCATTTTAATATACTTTTATCAGGTGTCTGTATTATATTTTCATATATAACATCTTTATTCTTTGAACAGATTTTTCTTGCTTCCTGCGCAATATCCATAGTGTCAGGAAATGCACCCTGCAGTTTACATATATAGCTATCTATCAATGAATCCACATCTCCTGCAAACCCTTTTATGTTATCAGTAATGATATTATTTGTATCCACCGGGGTCATACCAAAAGCATTGAGAAAATCATCAATATCTACTTCTTCTGAAAGAACAAATGCTTGGTAGTAATCCCCACCTTGTTTTACAATAACAAGCAGACTTCCTATATATTCATCCTCAAGGAACTGAAATTCCTTACCAAATCTGGTAAGCCTGTATTCATTTCTCGTACCTCGACCGTAATAAATTACCCTAGAATCAGTTTCAAAATCATCCTGCCATTTGATTTTTATAGACCTGTCTTTATTGGTACCTCTTTCTCCTTTGCTATCAAAAAATATACGAAAAGATTTTTTTGGTATATAAAAACCACTTTGGTGGCTTCCAGTAGCCCCTGTATCATTTGCTACAATGAAACGGCAGAAAGCAAGTTCACTATCTCTTGCTGCAGATATAGCTTTTCTGGTAAGTTCTTTCATATTTTTTCAGTGTATTTATAAGTCTGGCTGCAATCTCTTTAACAACAGGAACTACGATGGAATTACCAAATTGCTTGTAGGCTTGCATATCAGATACGGGTATCTTGAATTCTTCAGGAAAACCCATGAGTTTTGCACACTCTCTTGGTGTGAGCCGTCGGGGGTTTTTACCTGCCTGCTCAATCAGTATCTCTGATCCATCCTTGTAATATCTGGCACTCAGAGTTCGCGTATGGCTTTCCTTGCTGGCAATCCCAAAGCCAAATCCATTGCCCCTAGATTTATGTTTTAGTGCATATTGCTGTAAGTATAACCATAGATTATTAGTCAGAGTGTACTTAGGATCAACAGTTTCTTCCAGAATACTCTCAAGCTTTGGTGGATTACTTGGATTAACAGGAAAATCAAATTCAAATTCTGAGGGAACAATATTCCTGTCAAATCCTACGATATATGTTCTTTCTCTGTGTTGTGGAACCCAATATCTGGCATCGATTACTTTATAGGAGACTTTGTATCCCAGATCTTGAAGAATCCCTAGTATTACCTTGAAGGTTTTACCTTTGTCATGTCCTATGAGATTTTTGACATTTTCGAGCATAAATGCAGAAGGATTTTTTTCTTTAAGTATTCTTGCAATGTCAAAAAAAAGATTCCCTTGCTTCTCGTGTTCAAGCCCATGCTTTCTCCCAAGGCTGATATTTTTTGAAACACCTGCTATTGAGAATGGTTGACAAGGGAATCCACCAACCAGAATATCAAAATCCGGGATATATTTTTCATCGATAAATCTTATGTCTCCCCAAGGAATGTCTCCAAAGTTTTCTGTATATGTAATTCTTGCATATTTATCCCATTCAGACGAAAAAACACATTTAGCTCCGACTGACTCAAACCCCATTCTTGTCCCGCCTATCCCTGCAAAAAGATCTATAAAACTATAATTCGACATTTTTAGTCAATAATATCTAATATAAAGCGTCGGAGCCTTTGCTGGACCGATCTTAGAGTTTAATTCATCCGTGTCTATACTTACATTAATCAGATAACGGGATTCAAAGTAAATATTCAGATAGAATAATGGGTATGCTGACCGTGTAAATGTAAATTACTCTCCGTCTTTTTTATTAAATATGTATACTCCAGATTCATCTGATGTTGAGCCAGCCACAAACTGAGCTTGGCAATCTCACTGGCAAAATCTTCAATCTCAATTCCAAAAAAGCTATTCAAAGAAACACTCGGCAGTGTTAGACTCTGGTCCAATGAAAGTTCATGGATGGTTTTGATTATATCCATCTCAAGCTTTCTGAGTTCTTTGTAGGCAATTATCAGGAAGTTCCCGGAACCACATGCCGGGTCAAGAAACTTGATTCTAGTAATCCGTGAAAGTAATTTTTTGAGTTTATTTATATGTGCATTCTTTTCTGATTGGGTAGCATCACTGACAGTATCTTCATTGAGCTGGCAATACCTGCTGTACTCTGATTTAAGCTCATCAAGAAAAAGTGATCCAATAACTTTCATAATATTAGCAACAGAAGTGTAGTGCATGCCAAGGCTACCTCGTTCTGCAGGATGAACTACCGCCTGAATCATTGATCCAAATATATCCGGGTTAATCTGAGACCAGTCTAGGTTACAGTTCTCAATAAATGCTTTTCTGGACTTTTTATTAAATTCAGGGATATCAATTGAATCTTTAAACAAACCTCCGTTTACAAAAGGAAATCTGTTCAGGTATTCGGGCAGACTGCCTCTTTTATCTTCTTGAGTGTTAAGAATTGAAAAGAGTTTCTGTAGTTTTTCTTTAAGATCAGGTCCATCTTCACCTGTGTGTTGTTCAATGAAATTTTTAAAAAGGTTTTCCGGGAATATGCCTGTATCTTCTGCAAAAAAACAGAACAGTAGCCTTGAAAGAAATACATTGAGCGAATGGGTTTTATTTTTGCTATCAAGGTAGTTGTCTCTTTTGATTTCATCGTAAAGCTTTGCCATTTTTTCGGCGGCTTTTCTGTCTAAGAGGTTTTCAATCTGTGCCTGAGATTTCTCAATACCAGCCCATGGCAGAAAAAAATCAAAATATTTATGTAGCTCAGAAATATTGATATAAAGAGATTCTCTGGTCTTAGTATCAAATGCCAGAAAGGTTCTGTAATCTGTAACAACAATAAATCTTGGCTGTTGGCTGATTATTCTTTTCTCTTTTTTTAGATCATCTATAGTTGAAAGAAGATTGTCCTTTTCTTCCCTGAAAAACAGTTTTCTTTTTAATAAAACCTCACCTTCACTTTTTGACAGATTAAGCCCACCATTTTTGAGTCTGGAAATTGTGCTTTTTGGTATATTGTATGCTAAAAGAAAATCATAGATAAAAGAACCATGGTTAAGATTTGTGGCAAGTTTTTCTACTGCTTCGTATATTTGAGTTGTGTTCATATTTTTTCTAGGAGTATTTTTTCCAGAACCATCTTCAGTTTATTTTTAGAACCAAATATTTTTTCTTTAATATTCTAAAATTGCTTAATTCATTTTTATAGCCTGTACTGTGCCTAGTATGATTATGTATTTTTTTGATTATTTTTTTATTGAATGAAGTTTTACAGAATTGCTTTTTTTGGGACCCCAGAAACCAGTAAAGAGATTCTGGATGAATTAATAAGTGCAAAATTACCCAATTATAAGGTTGAGCTGGTAGTAACTAACCCACCTGCAAAAACAGGCAGAAAGCAGATTGTAACCAAAAGCCCTGTACACGAATTAGCAATAAAACATGGCATAAAAGTATTAACCCCTCAAAAGCTGAATCAGGAATTTATAGAAGAGTTCAGGAGCCATAAAATATCCTTGGCGGTTGTGGTTGCATTTGGCAAAATACTGCCTCGCAGACTCCTAGATATACCAGATTATGGTTTTTTAAACATTCACTATTCGCTTTTGCCTGAACTGAGGGGTGCTGCACCTTACAAATTTTCAATTTTTAATGGAGATACCATCACCGGGGTAACTGTATCTAAAATAGTGCCAGCTCTGGATGCAGGAGATATATTCTGGCAAAAGTGGGTAATGATTGAAAAAGATCAGGATTCTGCATCTTTATTGTTAAAATTAAACAAAACTGCAAGGCAGAATATAGTCAGAATAGTCCGCAGTTATGTAAGGAATTGCAGAAAATATTATCCAGATCATTTTCTGGTACCCCAAAATGAAAACGAAGCAACATATGCTAATTTTGAAAACGATCCAAAGATACCAACGCTTTTACAAAAACAACATGGACGCATTAATTTACAGTGGAATGCAGACAAAATATACAGGCACATACTGGCCTTTAAGGATTTTCCAACATCTTTTACATTTGTAGACACAAAGGGGGATATGTTCAGGATCATACTAATTGATATAGACATAGACAAAAGTATTGATTATGCTCCTGTGTTTATAATTAATGAAGAAAATAATATCTTGGAGATTAAAAGAGAATATGAAAATCAGTTTAAAGAAATATGTGCAGGACAGGTAAAATATGAGGGCAAAAGAGTAGAACTGAGTTTTAAGTCTTCCGATGGATATGCAATAATAATAAAAGAATTTAAGATTGCCAAAGTATAGCAATTACGAGCTATTTGTACATGCCAATTTTTGATATCGTAGTTATTGTGCTATAAACAAACTGCAATGTACAGCATAGTAAAACCTGAAAAACATATTTTTAGAGCATATGATATAAGAGGTGAATCCGGTAAAGACCTAGATGAAAATATTGTTTACACTCTTGGGAGAGGATACGCCACTTTTTTATCACAAAGAAGAATACATAAGTGCGTAGTTGGAAGAGATTGCAGGCTTACTTCTCAGGAGTTTTCTCATGCATTTACAACCGGTTTGCTTGATGGCGGAATAGATGTAGTAGATATTGGGTTAACTTTAAGCCAGATTGTATATTTTTCTGCTTATTATTTCAAAACCAGGGGTACTGCAATGATTACTGCCAGCCACAATCCAAAAAATTTTAATGGTCTAAAACTGGGAACTGGATATTCTGATACAATGGTTACAGAAGAAATACAATACCTTTCTGAAATCATAGAAAGCAACATTTTTTCATCAGGGAAAGGAAAACTGGAAGAGCTGGATATTTTTTCTGCCTATAAAAATTATGTACTAAGTCTATATACCGTCAGCTCAGGCAAAAAAATTGTAGTGGATGGATGCAATACCGGGTCGGGTATGATTTATGCAGACCTGCTAAGAAGTATTGGATGCCAGGTAATTGAGCAAAATTGTGAGATTGATGGTAATTTTCCGCTTGGTCAACCGGATCCATCAAAAGTTACAGTGCAACAAAGAATGTCCGACAGCGTAAAGAAGCATAAAGCTGATATGGGAATAGGGTATGATACGGATGGAGATAGATTTTCTGTAGTAGATGATACAGGCAAAGCATTGTGGACAGACAGTCTGGTTTCTTTGTATGCAAAAGATATACTGGAATCTTATAAAGGTGCTAAAATAATATTTGATTCAATGTGCTCACAGCAGGTCAAAAAAACCATAGAAAAAAATGGTGGTATTGCAATAATGTGGAAAACAGGGCATGCACTTATTAAATCTAAGCTAAAACAGGAAAGAGCTGTTTTTGCAGGAGAGTTGTCAGGACATATGTTCTTTGCAGATAATTTTTTTGGGCATGATGATGGTGCAGTAGCAACTTTAAGATTGATTGATTATCTGGAGAGAAAACAGCAAAAACTGTCTGAGGCTATATCTGAACTACCTCAATATATAAGCACCCCTGCTATTTATCTTAATGTTCCAGAAGAATCAAAGTCTAACTTGATGGGTAGATTAAAAATAGACATAAAGATTAAGTTTCAGGGGTCAGGTATATCCGAACTTGATGGTATAAGAATTGATGGAGATAAAGGTATGGCAGTCTTAAGACCTTCTAATACTAATCCGCAAATTGCTTTAAAGCTTGAGGCATCTGACCAGGAATCTTTTTTGAAAATTAAAAAAGATATAAAAGAAGTCCTTCTGAGGTTTACAGAGATTAACATAAAAGACGGTATCAACACTGAGCTGCTTGATAGCTAAATCCTTACGACAAAACAATGGATTGTCTTATTTTTAATTTTGAAATCTTTCGCTAGAATTTTGTCTGATGAAACCAAACATAGGAATAGAGCAGGAAAGACTTCAAAAGATATGCAGTATACTTAATAAAGTATTAGCAGATAATGCTGTGCTTTATGTAAAAACTCAAAACTACCACTGGCATATAGAAGGGGTACACTTTAGAGACTTGCATAAGTTTTTTGAAGAACAATACGAAGAACTGATAGAAGACAGAGATGAAATAGCCGAAAGAATTAGATCTTTGGGTGGAATTGCCATTGGCTCAATGAAAGAGTTTCTAGAGAATAGTTCCATAAAAGAGTCTAAAGGAGGGATTATACCTGCTGAAGAAATGTTAAAAAATTTACTGCACAACCACGAGAGTATTATTAAAGATATGAGAACTTATATAGAAGAGACTGACAGACTGGGAGACACCGGGAGTGCGGATTTTTTAACAGGTCTAATACAAAAACATGAAAAATCTGCATGGATGATAAGATCAATATTATCGGGTATGATGGACAGCAGGGGATAAATCTGCCATCTTTTGTATATCTTACACCTGACGGATCATTAAGCACCCTTTCTGTCTTAAAAATTCCATTTAATATACTAAAAGCCCTGAATTCTGAATCAGAAAAATAGGGTACTACTAACCCCTCCACAGACAGCACACCATTCCACTTCGTCCAGAAGCTTCAGTGAACACTCTAACATATCAACACACCTACTGTGTAACACTTTGTTCTTCTGTTGAGTCTTGCAAGTGAGTGTATTAATACACTATTATAATCTTCTACTGCATGTCTCTGACTTGCTCTGCTTATGCAGGCAGGGAGATACAAACTTTTCATATGG
>CAYMEI010000047.1:0-7503 GCA_964389605.1 uncultured Candidatus Saccharibacteria bacterium
GTTTTAAGCCATTAATAATTGGAGCAAATAATTCTGATATAGATACTTCTGAAAGGATAAAAAAAGATTTTGACCTGCCTTATAAAATATTCAAAACCCGAGACTATCACCCTGCAGTAAATAAGGCCATACTTTCTCATTTTAAATTTATAGTGAGTTCCAGGATGCACCCAATAATTATTACAAGCACTGCTGGAACTCCAGTGATTGGGCTTGGACTTGAGTTCAAAATTGTAAATTATTTAAAATTAATTGGGCTGGATAATTTTTATATGCCAATGGTGCCATTTGATCTGGAGAAAGGAAAGAGTCTTGTTGATAGTATGATTAATAACTATGATTCTGCAGTAAATGCCATAAAAACTAACCTGCCAAAACTTGAGGCATCCAGCAGGAAAAATATGGAATATACTAAAAAAGTATACGAAGAGTTTACTAAATCCAGCTAATGAATAAGCAAATCTCATTTCAGGATATTATAGATTCAGATTTTTGCTCTGCATCTGGAGCCTGTGTTAAAGCATGCCCCAACCAGAATTACAGAATGATCTTTAACGATAAGAAAGGTTTTTATGAACCCCAGAAGATTAATAAGGACATTCCTGATGATCCAATAATACTGGAAGTATGTCCATCCTACAAAATGGATTATGATGAGCTGGGTGAATTTGTATTTGGCAGTAAACCTGATACTGAACTTGGGCATATACAGCAGTGCTACCTGGCTCAGAGCCTGGATTATGACAGAAACTACAAGGCTACTTCTGGGGGTATTATAAAGGAAACTTTAATTTATCTGTTCAGAGAAAAAAAAATTGACTCAGCAATAGTCATAAAGAGGATTCAGGGGCTTGAATACAAGCCTGTAAAAATTACCAGTGCCGAAGAGGTAGACTCTCTTCCTCCGTCAGTTTATCACTCCATAGACTACACCAGTACAATAACCCTTCTGGAAGAAGCGTCGCCAGATGAAAAAGTTGCAGTAGTGGCAGTTCCGTGTCAGCTAGATGGTTTGTACAAGTTTATCCAGAAGTGCAAACCCGAACTTAAATCCAGAATATACATAACCATAGGACTTTTAACAGGATGGTACTTTACTTTTCATACAATAAAAGCTCTTTGTGCTTATTACAAAATCAACTTCAACGATCTGGATGATATACAGTACAGAGGCGGAGGTCCAAAAGGAAAGACGCGATTTATATTTAAGGATGGATCAAAAAAAGAGGTGCCACGGATTACACTAAGAAGCATCGTGGCTTTTGAAAGGTATTTCAATGTGCCAAGATTTAATGTGGATGTAAATACGCACAATGTGCTTGCTGATATGGTAGTTGGGGACACACATGTTCCTGAATATTCATACTCAAAAACCGGGATCAGTCTGGTTATTGCCCGAAGCCCTAAGGCAGACAGTATCCTCCAGGAAATGGAAAATAAAAAAATAATCAGGATGCAGAAAACAGAAAATGATCATATTGTAAAATCTCAGAAAAGAGAAAGGATTTTTGGAGACTTTGCATTTGCATATGCTGATTACTTAAGATCCATTGGGGAATATGCTCCAGAATTTAAAGGAATTAATAAAGAATACACTAGACCAGTGTCAAGAGAAAGACTGGAGAAGTTCCACAAAAACTTTAAGAGTAGGGTTAAACTACAGAGGCAAGGCAAGTATTGGCAGATTTTAATTATGAAGTATACATTTGAATTTATTCCAGTGTTTAAAAGGCTCGGTAGGCAGGTAATTGGTAAAATAAAAGCAAAAATTATGCCAGATTCCAGTAAAGATTCCAGTAAGGCAGACAAGTTTTTTGTGTAGCTGGTTAAGTTGTAAAAAATGAAATTATTAGACTTTTTTAAATCAAAAAATGTAGAAAAACCACTTATTATAGGATGGTATGGAGGTGGTAATTATGGAGACGAACTGCTTTTAGAGGTAGTTCTTGGGTTCCTAGAAAAAAATGGAATAAAAGATGCCCGGTTTTACTATTCCAACCCAAAGTTTTTAAATATGTTTCACAAAGATTGTGGGTACAAGCCAGTTTCGCCGGGGTTGCTTGATACACTGAAGGCTATTTTAAAATCAAAAAATATTATAATTGGCGGGGGTGGAATATGGGGATTGGATTTTAATTTAAAAGTTCTTGTACTGAGCAAGATATTATTTGTATGCAGATGGATTTTATTTAAAAAGGTACACTTGATTGGTATTGGATACTATGGTTCTACTGGTTTTTTAGGGAAAGTAAGTGCATTTATTGCTGCCAAATCTTCTAATACAATTATTACAAGAGATGAGGAAGCTTTTAGAAACTTTAGAAAATTCTCAAAAAAGACTACACAGGACTATGATCTTAGTTTTTACCTAGATGAGTTAGATTTAAGCCCTTACAGTGAAGAATCCGGTAGAATTGAAAAGCAGGTATTTACTGACAGTACAGATAGAATACTGTTGTGGTTTAGGTTATCCACAGAAGAGGAGGCTGAAAAATATCAATCAGAAATAGGCAGGTTGCTGGAAGCCAACCCTGATAAAAAATTTGTTTTGTGCCTTTCCAGACCGTCTTCGGTATATAAAAGATGGATTGGGGTTATTGAAAGTTTACACAAAAAATATCCCAACAATACACAGGTTCTGGATCTGGATTACAATCCAGTATCTCTGTATGTTTTTATGAAAAATAATCCTCACAGACTAAAAGTTATTGGTCCTCAGTTTCATATTATAGCTGTTGTGCACCTAGCTAAGGTTAAATTTTTTAGTATGGTTTATGACAATAAAGTATTCCAGCTTTTAAAGATAATAGGCGTAGATGCAGAAAAAGCACCTGCAATAGGACAGGTAGAATATGCCAGTTTACAGACATTTGTGGATAGTAATAATACTTAATGAAGCTAGACTTTTACAAGGAAGGAATTAACAAAATCAGGGGTCTTAAAAATACATCAAGCAAAAAAACTACTTTATTCTCTATACTTGTACTGGTAGTCATTGTTATTTTGGTGGTATCAGTATTTTCTGGTAAATACTATATTCAAAGGGCTGATTTTCAGTTTGCTACCAATCCTGTTAAGTATTTTTATGACCATTTCTTTTTATGGTCTTTTAACAAGGGGGCACTTAATTCTGACGGGATTATAAGATTAATTGCCAGGGCTCCAAATATGCTGGTATTTTTTATTACTCAAAGTAATTTGATTGTATCTTATTTTTTTATTGCAACTTATCTTTTAACTGCTTTTATCTCATTTTTTCTGTTTCAGAAGCAGGTGTTGAAGATTCAAGATAAATCTATATTGATACTCTTTTCTGTAATTTTTACATTAAACCCTGTATTTTTGGGGAATTTCTCTAAGCTGGGATTAAATTTTGGTGTAGCTGTCTTGCCTTTGGCAATTTATTTTTTAAGTAAGGGGTTTGAGCTAAAGAATGTCTGGTATTTTGTACCTGTTATATTGTTTTTAAATTTTTCACTTGTTCACCCTTTTAATTTATTGATTAATTTTACCTGCACTTTTCTTTATTTTGTATTGAAATCCTACAAAAACTGGGGTTTCATATCTCAGAATATACCGGGGCTGGTCATAATATTTTTTATTGGCATACTTTCTAATTTATACTTTATTCTCCCCATTCTTTCTCTTGGAAGTTTTGATAAGGCATCTTTTTCCAGGTCAATCGGGGAAGACACAACAGCCAATAATCTAATTAGTCTGGCTAAAACCAGTGGTATATTTGAAGCTTTTGCCTTAAGCAAGAGTATTTTTGTTGATTACAGATACTACGAAGGTGTTTACCAGGCTGTCTACTACGGCTCTATATACATATTTTATTTATTATTAATTTTTCTGTTTGCATACTCCTTCAGATTTGTCCCTAAGAATAAATTAAAATTTTTAAGTATTCTGGGTGGCATATTTATAGTTTTAATACTACTTTCAACCGGAAGCACTTATTCCCCAACCGAGTTTATATCCTCTATTTTATACAATATACCGCTTGTGGGCTGGGCCTTCAGATCTCCTTTAAAGTGGCAGCTGTACATGCCAATTGTATTGTTTGGCATGTCTTCTATTGTTAGCTTTTATGCTTTACGGTCGGGTGTTATCAGTAAATCTAGACTGTTAGCTTCTGTATCTGTATTATTTATTTTTGCTAATGGGTATCTATTAAAAGATATTACAAATTTCCTGCTTTTACCCAAAGAAGTTTCTCAATTAAAAGACTTGCAGTCTATAGATTTTAAAGATAAGCGAGTTCTTCTTGTTAAAAATACTGATGCATGCAGGAGGGTTTTAAAAAGTAATCCTGATTTGTCAGAAGAAATTAACAGCGTACTTCGTAATGGTGGTAATCTATTTCAGCAATCAGGATCAGAAGGGCTGATCGGTAATAAGATAATCTATAATTCATTTGATTATGTACTGACATGCTCCAGGGATCAATCCCTAGCAGATGAATTTGATTTTACTTATTTTACCAGCCAGCAACTGGTGCTTTTAAAAAACAAAAATCCCAATCCTCTAGTATTTCCATCTTCTAACATTTACCGCATAGATGATTATGAAGATTCCAATAACGAGTATGATTTTTTGAAAAATCAGGGCATAGAGCAAATATTTTTTACAACAGATGATGTAGATTTAAATCGTACTACTCAATTGCCTAGTGTAGATGAATTATTCAATAAACCCAGTGCTTTGTCTAAAAGTATAGAAAATCAAAGGATACCCTATATTGCAGAAGAAGATCTGGAGCTGTTCTTTAATCTTCAAAAGCAAGACATATGGTACAGCCTTAACGATCAAGGTTTTTTGGAGTTTAAGCACGGACCGGAGGTGTTGCTGGCAGAAGGGGAGGTTATTGAGATAAATAGAGAGCCGATTAATTTTTCTTTACAGTTGGATAATTTTCCAGCAGAGGATTATTTTATAGAATATGATGGAATATTTAAGCAATTGCATAAAGGAGAAGACTTTCTTTTGTCAATTACTGATAAACCACAGGGTATAAGAATATTTAAAGCCAGCAGTCAAAACCTGATCCCCAACCCTTCTTTTGAGGAAGGATTATGGAGAGAGAAAGCAGGAGACTGCTTTAATTATGATGATAACCCAATAATTAATATGGAACTTATCACCAGTGAAGCAACAGATGGAAATAATTCCCTGCAACTGGAATCCACCAGACATATTGCATGTACTTCTATCATTTTTGATATTCCAGAAGATCCTGGTGATGAATTTATTTTTGGATTTGATCACAAGAGCCCAAATGCAGAAAGATTTGAGTATGATTTATCCATAGGAGAGTATAAAGTAGATGCCAGACCGCCAAACGGTACGCCCGGGGAATGGTCTAGGTATTCCAGATATATACAAACCAGTGGTCAGGGTAATGTGGGTATTATTAAGTTTTCATCAGTTCCTGTAGATGAAAAAATAAATGTTGTTTCTTTGTACGACAATGTAAGGCTAAGCCCGCTGGAAGAATACTCTACTGTAAACACTTCGTCTTTTTTGAGTAGTCAGAGTCAGAGCAGGTTCCAGAAGCTTAAAGATATAGACAAAGGGACACTTCTTGAGCTTGATGCAAGTGTGTTTGGGATACAAAACCTGATCCCCAACCCTTCTTTTGAGGAAGGATTATGGAGAGAGAAAGCAGGAGACTGCTTTAATTATGATGATAACCCAATAATTAATATGGAACTTATCACCAGTGAAGCAACAGATGGAAATAATTCCCTGCAACTGGAATCCACCAGACATATTGCATGTACAAGTACTGAGCTGAATATAAAGAATACAACTAGGTTGCTTTTAAGCTTTGATTATAATGCAGTTGGGGATAATAGAGCAGGCTTTACAGTATCTTTTAATGATCTGGATAATACAACTATACAGAAAAGGCTGGAAAACAAAGAAGGAGAGTGGGACAAGTTTTCTACAACCATAGATGTTCCACCTGGAGCCACTGCTATCAGTCTTACTGTAAGCTCATTCCCAACTAATGAACGAGATAATATTGTGACTCGTTATGACAACTTTAAGTTAATAAGTGTACCAGACTTAAGAAACAGGTTTTTTCTGTTATCCAAAACCAATACAGATACCTTGCTCCCGCAGGTTAATTTTCAAAAAATAAACCCGACAAGGTACAAGGTTGAAGTAAGGAATGCCAAAGATGAATTCTTCTTAAATCTTCAGGAGAGCTTTGATCCAAACTGGAAGATGTATTTTAATGGGCAGGGAGCTATACCTTTTTTGCCGTTACTATCTGGTACCATTTCTGATAATCGTCATATAAGCTATAATGGACTCATAAATGCATGGTTGATAAATCCGGTGGAGATTTGTGGGGATAGCAATAGGTGTAACATACAGGAAGATGGTTCTATTGATATGGATATAATCATAGAATATACACCACAAAGGTGGTTTTATCTGGGGCTTCTGATAAGTATTTTAACAGTAGGCGTTATTTTGTATTTATTGTTATCTTACACCCTGAGGAACAAAAGTAACAGAGTCGAACTCTGAGAAAAATTCCACACTTATGGTGCAGGTTTTTGTTTCACCATTTCTCAGGACTTCACCCCTTTTTATAAGTACTGCCACATCTCTATCTACAGATTGTCCATCTTTAAATAAAAGTACATCTGCTACTAGGGAATCTAGGTCGGATCCTGTGTTATTTATAACATCAACTTTGATTACACTTAAACCCATAACGCTTCCTGCGGATATGGAGATGTTATTAAAAGCAACACTAGGTTTTTGAGACGGGGCATCTTCTTCTACTTCTTCTTCTATGCAGTCGGCATCCGAACATTCGCTGGGGTCCAACTCTACATTTTGTCTGGTTGGATTACTTGAGTTCTGGCTATCTGTACTGTTCTGACTGTCCTAGCTATTACTTTGTATATTATCTGTGATTTGCGGAGTTTCACTATTTTCATTTTCATCATCCTGACTTATATCAGCATCATCCTGTAATGTATCTTCCGTGGTAGTATTTACAGGAGGTATATTATTTTAAAACTCAAGCCCCGAAATACCTGCAACTAAAGAAAATAAGATTATAAATAAAATTGATATAATATCTGACATTTCAATTTTAATATATTAGAAACAAGGGATAAAAAAAGAAAGGGAGCAAAAAAATCTTTGCTCCCTGTTGTACTTCCATCATTACTGTAGGGGCGGGGTTCTCCCGCCCTCCTGTAGTGTACAGTTACTATTAACTCTTTTATCTTTTTAGATATTTAAAACCTTTTGCTTTCAGAGAGAGGGAGAACCCCGCCCCTACAATTATATAATAGTAGCGAAGCAGTTCCCCTTCTCAATTATATGGTGACTATAGTAGCGAAGCTAATTCCCTTCCCGTAACCTTAACAGGCGGCTAAAGCACGCCTTAAGCGGTTACAGGGGTGGACGCTGAAAGCGGACGGGGTAGTCCCTGATCAAAACCTGAAAAACACCCCGCCTAGCAAGCCAGGC
>CAYMEI010000048.1:0-7306 GCA_964389605.1 uncultured Candidatus Saccharibacteria bacterium
AGAGTGTTCACTGAAGCTTCTGGGCGAAGTGGAATGGTGTGCTGTCTGTGGGGGGGATTCTTTTGAAGTATTTTCTCTCCTGGACTATTCTGTTGGCTCATTCGACTTCTTCTTCTGTGCACTGCAAAACAGGCTGAATTTATTTTTAATTAACAAATGTCCATACTTAATTTAACTTATTAACGATGAATTTACATTTTATGGGTATTGGAGGCTCTGGCATGAGTGCTATTGCTGAAGTTTGTTTATACTTGGGGTACAGTGTTACAGGTTGTGATAAAAAAGCAGACTCTCCTTATATTCAAGATTTAAAAACTAAAACAAAAATATTTTTTGACCACGATTCTGACCATATAAACAATCAAACTGACTTGTTGATTGTTAACCCGGCAATTCTTTTAAAAAACTCCGATCACCCCGAAATTCAAAAAGCCAGAGATTTGAATATTCCAATCATTAACTGGCAGGAATTTTTAGGAGAATTCATAATACCTCAACTTAAAAAAGAGTTTGACATCCAATTGATTGTGGTTTCTGGATCCAGCGGTAAATCTACAACCACTGCTCTGTTATCGCAGGCACTGTCAAAAGCGGGGGCAGGCAATATATCCACCGCAGGAGCAAATGTACCTGAATGGGGTGGAAAAAATTTTTTTATCTCTAATAACCCAAAGTACTATGTTCTGGAGGGGGATGAGTTTAATAAAAACTTTTTAAACTACAATCCGGACATTCTGCTTATCAATAATATTACTTTTGCCCATGCAGAATTTTATAAAAATTATGAACACACTCTAAAAGCTTTTGAAAAACTCTCTCAAAAGCCAAGCATCAGGAAAATACTCTTAAACTTTTTTGACCAGGGTTGCAATGATCTGTTCAGTTTATTTGACGATATATTAAAAGAAAAAACAGAATTTTTTGGTCAAAAAATCAATGAATTTAACTACAAAACAAATCTTCCCGGAAATTACAACAGGCAGAATATTTTAGCGGTGGAGGCGGTTTTATCTTTTTTAAGCCAAACAGGCGAACTGGCAGGTATTCCGTCTCAGCTTCTTCAAGAGGTTCTGCTGGATTTTAAAGGACTGGAGATGAGATTTGAAAAAGTCGGCTTCATCGGTGGAAAAGAGGTTTTTGTAGATTATGCTAATTTCCCGCTTGGTATAAAGTCCTTGTATAATATGGTCAAAGAAGAATACAGCACAGATGAGGTAGTTTTTTTGTACAGACCCATTTTAAGTCAGAAAGTAAAAGTATTATTTGATGAATTCCTAGATACATTTAAACATTTTGATTTTACAACTTACATATTGCCCATTGACCCAATAAGGGAGAATCAAAAAGTAATTGAAAGTTCTGATCTGGTGCAAAAATTAAACACTTCAGGAAAAGACAATTACTATTTTGTTGAATCTTATCAGGAGTTTATAGACAAAATAAAACAAATGCCGTATAAAGCCTTGGTAGCCTACGGAGGGGGCAGTGATATTTATAAAATCAAAGAATATCTGCATAAAAAATGAAAACACTCGAAGATTTAAAAAAAGACACTCAATTAGTATCTGATCCGTTAAGGGCATTTCATTCACACAAGTTCTTTAAGTCCGGGAAGGGAGAGTACGGAGAAGGGGATTTATTTTTGGGTGTAACAGTCCCTGATTCCAGAAAAATAGCAAAAAAGTATCACGATTTAAGTCTGGCAGACACTCAAGGGCTTTTACGCAGTCCTTACCATGAACACAGATTAACAGCATTGTTTATTCTTGTACTTAAATTTGAAAAATCCGACGAAGAAGGGCGGAAAAAAATAGTAGATATGTACCTTAAAAACGCAGATTTTGTTAATAACTGGGATCTGGTTGATTCATCTGCTTATAAAATTCTCGGTCCATACCTGTTTAACAAAAACAGACAGATACTGTTTGATCTGGCAAAAGAAGATCATCTGTGGAAGCAGAGAATTGCAATAATCTCTACCATGCACTTTGTAAGAAGTGGGGATTTTGAAACCACTTTAAAACTAAGCGAGATTCTGCTTAACCATGAACATGACTTAATTCATAAGGCAGTAGGTTGGCTACTTAGGGAGGTTGGAAACAGAAACATGGAAACAGAAATAGAGTTTTTAGATAAGCACTACAAATCTATGCCAAGAACCATGCTAAGGTATGCTATAGAAAAATTTGACCCACAAAAAAAGAGGTATTACATGGAGTAAATATGATACCATGATAGAAGGTTTAATATTTACCACATCATACCAGTCCACACCATACCAGCCTAAGTACGCTAAAATATAAATTATAAAATAAGTAACAATACTCAGTGTGAATTACACTCCTGATCAAACACAGACAAGGCGGAAGTTATATTATATGAACTATAATATAACTATTGTTGCCCACCCAAAGCGCTCTGAAGAGTTTTCAGTATATCTGGGTTTTGCTGCATTTTTTGCATGGTATATGCTTGCACCTCCTCCTTGGCTTTAGATAAAGCCTGATTATATGCGTTTTTAACCAGAATTTCAAACATATTTACACCACTTGCATCTACCTCGCCATCTGCCTCTTCTTTGACCATAGCATTGAAATCTATTTTTTCTATGTCAAACTCAACAGACTTAACAGTAAATGTCCAGTCCACTGTTACCTTGACTCCTTCAAAATCAACTGTTGTTGTTTTGGATTTTAACTCTTCTTCCATGTTGGAGCTAAAATTACCTAATCCTTGTAATGCGTCGTTCATATCTTGCATATCATTGATATTTTAAAATACTTTTGAAATTATGTAAAATGTCTTAAAAACAAAGAGGTTAGGCAAAATTAGTTATGAATGATAATCCATATGAAATTTTAGGTGTTTCCAAAAATGCCTCACAGGAAGAAATCAAAAAGGCTTTTAGAAAGCTGGTAATAACAAATCACCCCGACAAGGGAGGGGATCCTGAGAAATTTAAAAAAATAGCGTGGGCATATGAATTGCTAAAGGATGAAAACAAAAGAAGGCAGTACGACCAGTTTGGTACAACCGATGAACAAGGCGGGTCAGGTTTTAATGGTTTCGATTTCAGAAATTTTGATTTTGGAGATATTTTTGGCGGTGATTTTGGAGATATTTTTGGCGGTGGTTTTGGGGATATCTTTGGTGGTGCAAGGGGTGCAGGAGGATCTGGATCTAGGGTAAGTTACGATGTTTACTCTGAAGTAAAAGTTGGTCTGGATAAAATATACAATGACGAACCTGTTACAATAAAATATAGAAAGCAGGAGTCATGCCAAGATTGCAAAGGTACGGGGGCAGAAAAAGGGGAACTATCTACTTGTGATCAATGTAAAGGCTCCGGGCAGATTACCAGAACACAAAAAACACCTTTTGGTATATTCCAGACAGTCTCTGCATGCTCCAAGTGTATGGGAAGGGGGAGGATTGCAAAAAAACAATGCCCGTCATGTAGCGGAAAAGGGATTAAAACAAAAGAGGAATCTCTGGAATTTAAACTACCACAGGAGATAAACAATGGAGAGTCTTTAAAGATTGAGGGCAAAGGAAACAACATAAACAACAGAATGGGTTCCTTAATATTAAAAATAGACTTCACTACATCTGATTTTGTCAAAAAAGATTACGACTTATATGGAACCATCTACATTAATCCACTAAGGGCATTAATTGGAGGAAAAGAAAAACTGAATATTCTGGGGCATTATATTGATGTAGATATTGCACAATCAACCAGCTCGGATGATAAGATAAGAATTAAAGGCAAGGGATTTAAAAAGAAATTCGGGAAAGGGGATATTGTTTTAAGTGTAGTTATTAAATCTCCTGAAAAAATAGACTCAGATATAAAAAAACAGATTGAAAATCTTGTTGATAAAATATAACAATTTGACAAAAAAAAATATTTATATAACTATAAGGTGCAAGTTAATTTCAAAATGGTAATGAAAAGTAAAAAGAAAATATTAGTTAGTTCGGTTGTTGCAGGTGTTATGATGATACCTTTATCTACAGGTGCTCAAAGTGCTGTTGGATCAGGCTTCTCTTTTGCAAGTATCAGCAAAGATGATGGCTCAATTTTGGATGTAACAGGGAAGAGCTCTATTACTACAAATGACCCAACACCCAGAATTTGTGTTGAGAGTGATTTTATAAATACAACAGCCAGCGTTATCGCAAGTTTTGGCGGTTCTAATGTTATAAACAGCATGGTTTCTACAGGACCTTCAGGTGACTTTTGTTTTACGCCAGAAGGGGCTCTGTCGGCAGGACAGTATTCTTTTGCTGTAACAGTAACAAAAGATGGTCAGACATATTCTGATATTCTTGATGTAAGCATAGTCAGCGAGCTTCCAACAACTGGTACAGGTCTGGACTTAGGATTGATACTTCTTATTTCTGGCGTAGCTGTTACAAGTGCCGGGTTTATTCTTAAGAGAAAAAGAAACTAACCAGATAATTTAGAAAACGATTAAAAACAGCAAGATATAAAATCTTGCTGTTTTTTTATTCTAATTAGTATTACAATCATTTGTGATTACGAATGGCATAGAATTATATAAATAACAACTGATACTCTATTAAACATTAAATGAGAGTGCTGTCTTTCTTCAAATGGAAGGTGCTGAAAAAAGAATGCACCCTGTAGTGCTTGTGCTGTTCAGTTGCACCATTTTTTACTTTTGTAGAAGTATAATTTTATTCAGAAGGAAATATAGATAATAAAATTGCAGTTTTCCAGAAAAATCTTAAAAATAGACTGACGGGGTGTAGTTCAGTTGGCTAGAACGCTACGTTTGGGACGTAGAGGTCGCAGGTTCGAGTCCTGCTACCCCGACCACTTACTTACCCACACAGAAGTTTTTGAACACTGTATCCAGGATATCTGTTTTACTGGAATAGCCTAAAAAATCATCCAGCAATTCTAGTGCTAATGATAAATCCTCAGCCAAGATCTCTAATCCACCTGGCGATTTATCTATATTGGTCATAGCCCTGTCAAGATGCTTTATTGTTTTTACAAGTAAATCTTTTTGCCTTAGGCTGGTCAGTACAGCCGATTCAGAGTCCTCCATGTTCAACTTATTTATAATCTCATGTTTTACTTCCTCCACACCAGTCTCACGCACTACTGAGATCTCAAATCGCAAAACCTCTTCTTGAATGGCATCGGACCCATGTTCTTTGGAGGGTATATCAATTTTTGTCTTTATAAATATAATTTTGTTAAAATTTATATTGTGCTTTTTTAGCAAACCAGTCTCTTCCGATGACAAGCTTCCAGTGTAAAGCCACATAATTATATCTGCCCTCTTAAGCTCACTTAACGATCTGGCAATCCCGAGCTTCTCCACCTGATCATCACTATCTCTTATACCAGCCGTATCAATAAGTTTTATTGGCACACCTTCAATATCCAGTAAACCTTCCAGACTATCTCTGGTGGTTCCCGGTATATCGCTAACCAGTGCCCTGTCTTTGCTTAGCAGAAAATTGAACAAGGAGGATTTTCCTGAGTTTGGATATCCGGCAAGAACAACCACAGCCCCCTCATTTAAGATATGTCCGCTACTAAATGAAGAAAGTACCCTGTTAAGTATATCTTTTGTTTTTCCTATTATACTCTTTTTATCTGCATGCAGGATATCCGGTAGATCTTCGTCATAATAATCTATGTTAACCGAATATTCAGCCAGTACAGAAGATACATGCCGATGAGCCTCCATGATTTTCTCCGACACTCCCCCACTTAAATTTTGATAGATTTTTTGAGCAGATTTGATACTTTTTGCGTAGATTAGACTACCTATTTCTTCTGCCTGAGATAATCTCAACTTATTATTCAAGAAGGCCCTATAAGAAAACTCTCCATTTTTAGCATATTCGCATCCTTTCCTGACCAGCTCTTCCGTTACAGCTGACAATATCACAGGAGAACCGTGCAACTGAATTTCCACCACATCTTCACCAGTAAAAGAATTTGGTGCTTTAAAAAATATGAATATACCATCATCAATAACTCTACCATCTATGCTGACTGATCCATAGTAGGTCTTTCTGGATTCAATGCCATTACTACTTAATATATCAGCAGATTTAATATCAAATATGCTGGTAGATATTTTCAAGGCAGACTGTCCGGATATGCGTATAATGCCAACCCCGCCAAATCCGTTTGGTGTTGAAACAGCACATATTGTTGCCTCGTCAGGTTCATTTTTTGTATTGTACATTTCCATCGATGAGTCATGAACTTTTTAATAATAACTGTCTTAAAAATAAAATAAGTTTAAATTTTTATTACTAATGTTAATTTGAGCTAAAAATGAGCAAGACTATTTTAATCACAGGTGCATCCAGCGGAATAGGAAGATCCACAGCACAATTATTTGCAGAAAAAGGATGGAATGTATCAGCAACAATGCGTAATCCCAGAAAAGACTACCTGCTCAGGACCATGAAAAATGTAATCTGCCCCAAGGTAGATGTTACTGATCCAGTGTCTATCCGTCAGTCAATAAATCAAACCGTTGATCATTTTGGTAACATAGATGTGCTGGTTAATAATGCTGGATACTCAGTAACAGGACCCTTTGAATCCTCTACAGATGAGCAGATCCAGAAGCTGTTTGATACAAATGTTTTTGGTTTAATGGAATTTACCAGACAAATTATACCTTATTTCAGGAATCAGAAAGATGGTGTGATAATAAATATATCTTCAATGGGAGGAAGGATATCCTTGCCCTTTATGAGTCTTTATCACTCCACCAAGTGGGCAGTAGAGGGTTTCTCGGAATCCCTTCAGCATGAACTCAGCCTGTTTAATATAAAGGTAAAAGTTATTGAACCCGGTCCAGTCAAGACGGACTTCTATTCCAGATCAATGGACTTTGCTAAAAACAAAAATCTTAAGATATACGATGAATATTTTGATAAATTTATGAGGCTAACGCTAAGAAGCAGAAGAATGGGATTTGAACCAGGAAAGACAGCAGAAGCAATATATGATGCAGCAACAGATAAAAGATGGAAAACACGATACCCCTCTGATGCTGGTGCACGGGGGGCGCTATTTCTTAGAAAAATACTACCTGACTCTGTGTTTAACGGAGCAATTAGATTATTTACCAAAAGGTAATTACTCTGTTGATACCGGGCTAAGCTTGGTGTGCATTTAAAGCCTGAGATGGTTGACTGCAATTAAAAGTGATGAAGAGGAAATACTGTTTTCACTTTAAAATAAGGTACTACCAACCCCCACAAACCACTGGCACACAACCACTATAAACTACCCAAA
>CAYMEI010000049.1:0-7271 GCA_964389605.1 uncultured Candidatus Saccharibacteria bacterium
TCAAAAAATTAATTAAAACAATGAAAATATCTGCAGCAGGCTTACTGCTTGCAGGATCGGTTTTTGCAGGAATTACAGTTCCATATTATGGAGAAGAAAATAAAGTACGGGCTCAATCAGAGCTCATTGGCAGTATGCTGTGAGCCTTGGAGTGAAGACGGAGGTGAAACCCACCACACAGTAAATATAACTTCACATCTCCATACAAAGGATGGATATAGTAAGAGAAGCTGCACTAGGTACACAGAGGACTAAATAGGAGAATCTACACCAGAAGCTCTGAAGATGGTATCAGCTGGAGTGACTGGACAGAGCTGGGAGGAACAACCGACTATCCAATAGATATTGAATCTTTTAGAGGAAAGCTTTACCAAGTTCACAAGGGTGATGATAAGTATATCTACACTCGTTCAACCGGAGATGGTGTAAACTGGACTAACTGGGAACGAAGCGACAATGGTACAACACTTTACAGTATTGACATGGCAGAAGCTCATGGACGGCTATACCAGACACATCTTGGTACAGATTCTTATGCTTACATTAGATACTTATCCCAAACCGAAAACGAATATGCGTGGAGTGGGTGGTACAGAGTAGGCAGTTTTTTGATAACTACACAGGTAGACATCGAGTATGGTCCAAGAAAGGAGTTCTTTCCACAAATGACCGTTCCACCTGCAATTGAAGGCGATCACAAATTACTGCACCTTTCTCACCCAAATATAGTGGAAAAATCACAAGCTGAGGCAGGTGGATACCTTACAGGTGTAAACTTAGGAGATGAGTTTGGTATCTACAATGATTTCAGCGAATCTTCAGGTGCTTCAACAGGACAATCATATTTTGATGTGACAGATAATTCAGAGATTGTACCACTTTAAGCACAAAAACTTACATAAAGAACAGGCAGGAATTCCTGCCTGTTCTTTTTTTATTAAATTTTAATGATAACAGGACAGTCAGGTTATTGTTTTGATTGCAAAAAATTGGGTGTGGTATGTGGCTGATACTCTGCCGATAGTCGTTTTCTACCTTGAACCCTCTATAATTGGGTTACCTGACATATAGATATTACCATTAACACCTATAGGTAACTCATTATTAGTTATTATTTTATGCAGACCCTTATTATTATTTAAAACATCCTGAATGTTTTTGGTGTTCTGCGTTCTATTATTGCGTAAATCAACCATTTGCAGGTTTTGTAAAGAAACAAGCGGTGTTACATTTTTTATGTTGTTTGAAGATAAAAACAGAAACTGAATATTCATCAGTGATTGCACATATTCAATGTCTTCTACTTGATTTTCCGACAGTCCAAGTGTCTGTAAATTGTACAAACCCGTCAAAAATGACACATCTTTTTAGATGATTTCCGGATAAATATAGATGCCTGAGCCCTGAAAGGTCTGACAAATGATCTGCATTATTAATTAAATTATTATTAAGATTAAGAGTGGTTAGATTTTTAAGGTGTCTTATCCCCTGGCAGGTCTCTATTTTATTATTGTATAGATATAATCCTCTAAGATTAGTGTTGTTTTTTAGATCCTCAGCATTGGCAAGATTATTCTCTCCTAAGTCAACAGCTTCAAGATTTAACAGCTGACTCAATCCCTGGATTTTATTTATATTATTATTCCTTGCCTCATCCTTGTCTACATCAGTGCTTTATGTTCAGAGGCAGAGGTGGAAATTTTTGGCTTTTTATTCTATCTCCTGTGACACAGCCTAGCAAAATTCTAAGTCTAGTTTACTACAGATAATATCCATCGCATCTTTTATATCTGGATCACTTATATTTTTTTCAAAACTCATAATAAAAAATAATTCACCAGATTTTTTGTAACTATGAAAACTTGTTAAATTGACCCCAAATATTCTCAAAAGAGCCGTTATGTCTGCCAAAAGTCCAACCCTGTCATTTAAAGCTTTTAAAGTAATACTATTTTCATTAAAAAGATCAGAGTTAAACCCGGTAACCCTATCACTCAGGGTCACAGAAATCCGCATCTCTTCTTCTCCTACGAATTCTTTGAGAGATTTTAAGATATTGGCAAACCCATCTTTATTGTCTTGATTTATAAGGTTCTTAAAGCATTCCGCCGATTCTTTCAGGTGCTCAATATTGGACAAGGTATTTGGATTATATTTTTGTATATCGTAGTAAAGACTTGGCTCCTGATTCAGTATTCTGCCCAGAAAACTTAAAACAATTCTATAGACAGGCGAAACAAATTTTAACGATTCATGAAAATTGGCTCCTGAGTTTTTTATGGTTAGCCCAACTGTAAAAAATAAAATATGAGTCAGTTGTTGCACCAATCCCATTATTTTATCATGTTCCTGTGGAGTTGTTATCTCAACTCTGGCACCCAGTTGAGTAAATAAACTACTTAAAAAAGTTAAGCTGGACTCGTCTACACTGTCCCGCACGGGCGTTAAAACAACCACCTGGTTTTTAAAACTTCCAACAAATGGACCAAACATAGGATGAGTACCAACAACAAAAGCTTTGGATTCAAGCATTGCTTTCACAGGTTCTGTTTTTATAGAAGTCAGATCAATAAATAACTGCCCTTTTCTGGAGTGTGGATTTGCCTCTTTTATTATTTCAACAGTCCTAGAAACAGGAACAGAAAACACAACTATATCTGAAAGTTCAACAATATCTTTGATTGTTGACTCAGTGTTAATGTCACATCCAATTACTCTGTATCCAGCCCCCTCCAGTTGCTTTTTTAAAAAAGAGCCAAACTTTCCATTAACTCCTATTATCCCAAAAGTTTTTTGCATTCAGTATTTTTCTAGCAAAGACTTTGTCATCAGAAAATAACTGACAAATCATAAATCTATCTGTGAACAGTGAGGCTGCTCTTAGTATTATAAAATATGTGTTTTAGCTTCAGAAAACCATATTTTTTAATAAATTACTATTGATGAAACATTCTTTAGATGAATTCAGAAAAAGCATAGACAGAATAGATTCTGCTATTTTATTCCTGCTTGCAGAAAGATTTAATATTACAGAAAAAGTGGGTATTTTAAAAAAGGAGAATGACTTAGAAGGGCTTGATCCTGAAAGGCGAGAAGAGCAGCACAAGACTCTAAAAAAAGTTGCAGAAATGGCTGGGCTGGAGATGGACATAGCACAAAAGTTTTCCGAACTTATTCACCAGGAAGTGCTTAGAAGGCACAGGGAAATAAAGAGTACATGATAGATAGATAATAAATGTGGATTATACAAAAAGTAAGATTAAATAAATTTGAATATAGTCTCAGGAGCTGGAGATATCGCCTATCAGGTATGTAACTGTAGACTGAATAGCTAGTGCCAGTAGCACCACAGCAAGGCCTATTAGAGCATTTTTAATAGCTTTTTTGGCAGTCTCTGCCTTATTCTGCTCTCCTCTGGAAAGCATATACTGATAACCTGCATAAACTATAAAAATAACAGAAATGACGCTTGCAACTACAACTGCAACATTTAGAAGTCCTATGACTATACCATCAGACCCAAACAGGCTCTCTCCCGAGAAACCATCATCACCTTTTGGGATGAATTGATCGGATTTTGTAATTTTTTTATCTGCAAATCTAATAATATAATTAATCACCCGGTTCATGTTATTATATAATACTTAGTATAAATTCCTGCAATGAGAATGCTAATAAAACTACAACTAAGCCTACAAGGGCATATGTTATCATCTTTTTTGGTTTTTCTGTGTCTCCTTTGGACATTATATATTGATACCCACCATATACTATATAAGCAACAGATACGACACCTGATAAAGCAATGAGCACTCTTAGTATATTTTGGACATTATCCTGCAGACTACCACCTGTAAACCCCTTTCCTTCAAGATCATCTCCTGTTACAACTTCGTCTACCTGAGGATTTCCCAGGAAACTAACCAGCACCATCTGCTGTATATTTAGCGCTAAGAATATGATTACCAAACCAACACATGCATAAATAATTGTCTTTTTAGCCCCTTCAGTATCGCTTCCTCTTGATTGCATATACCTGTATCCTCCGTATACTATGTAAGCTAAGGAAATAACTCCAGATAAAGCAAGGATTACGCCAAAAATATTCAACAGGTTCGCACTAAACCCATCTTTGTTAAACCCGGCATTGGCAGACTCGCTAAACTCGCCTGTTTCAATATCGGCAATATCATTATCAGTACCCAGTATCTCGCCAACAACAAACACCTGCACATTTACAGTAATAAAGGCTATTATTAGTCCAACTATAGAGTACTGGATAGTTTTTTTAGCGCTTTCTGTATCTGATCCTTTGCTGGTAACATACTTATATCCGCCATAAACAAGATATGCAAGGGACACTGCAGGTATCATAACAAGAGCCAGACCAAAAATATTTGCAATTAAACCTGGCAAACTATCTGCAAACCCTGCACCCGAAAATTCAGAAGAACTTTGTGCAGTTGGACCTGTGGTAACACCAATACTCTGTAAAACAAAATTAATTATTGGTAAAGCACCAAAACCAACTATTACACCAACAATAGAATACTGCATCATCTTTTTGGGTCCATCTGTATTCTGACCCTTGGACATCACATACTGGTATCCTGCATACACCAGATACCCAAGGCTGACTATGCCCAATAAGGTAAGCACAGCAGTTGCGATATCTGACAGAAAACCATAAAAACCTGCCTCTCCTGAATTTATATTATTGGCAATATCCGTGCCCTGTAACGCCTCTTGAGGTGTACCCACACCCGGAATGGTTCCATGGTAAATCTTATTCAACAATCTCAACATATTCTTTATTTAAACTATACCAAAAAATGTACTGTTTGCACCAGCCAAACCAAGCACTGCCCTTATTATTAAACTGGAAAGTACTGTAAAAGCCAGCACCGTAAACCCACCTTTTATTATTGATTTGCCTTTTGCTGCAGCATCGCCCTTCCCCCCTTGCTGCATTATACCTGCCACTTCTCCAAACCAGCCATTGGAAGCTAGGATAAATACACCATAAAATATAGTTAACACTATTGGAACTATTACAAAGCCCAGCAACTGATTAGCTATATGTAAGATATACAGGGGGATACAATTCAGGTTTGGTCTTTGGTTTAGAACACCCCAATCTATACCAATAAGCCCCTTGCTACCTATTCCACAGGCTGCAGTATCTGCATCCTGATCTTGAGCATATACCTCTACAGGATACGCCAAGGTTAGAGTAAATAATATAAAGATAATATAAAAAATAACAATTATCCTATTAATATTAACATGTTGAATTATTTTTTTCATATCAGCAACAATCATTTAATTATTTCATTCTTATATTATTATACAAAGAACATGCTACCTGCGTTTAAAAGCACCAAAACAAACCCTATACCAAACCCTATACCCACAGCAGAAACGATTCCAATGATTGACCATCTCATTATAGTCTTCCCCTGATCAAATTTGTTTGTACTCATTAAAAAAGAAGCGTAGAGCATGCTACCAACAGCTCCCACAACAACAAATCCTACAAGCGTAATAATAATAGTATTAGCTAACTCTGCCAAGCTACTATAATTTGTAGTTTGAGGATATTGAAATTGGAATGAAAGCATTGTACGAATGGTTATGTTGTAGTTGTAGATTCACATCCAGAGCTAAGCCCTGTGTTTATTATATCGGGATTCAGGATTTGCAGGAACAAGCTAGATAAAACAAGAAGAATAAGCCCAGACATCGTCTTAAAAAAAGATTGCTTTATCTGAGTTATAGCGCTTTCTCCCCCCCCTGTAACAAAATAATGGTATCCCATTACACCAACTTTTACAAATGTAATACCTATTGCGCTGGATATAATAGCTTTTATTATAAGTTCAATCCAAATCTCAAAACATCCCCCAGTAACATCCCCTATTGGAACATTCCACATATACACATCCGAAGTAGCTATTGATGTCTTGGGCACAATTAAAATCAAAGTCACCGCAATCAGTCTTACGGTTGGTAAGATATTTTTAAGCATGTTTATCGTTTTCATTTATTCGAAAGCTCTCTTCTATTGATTTTACAGCTCCTTTTTGTAATTGTCAATTGAAGATTTGTCAACATTTGAACACTAATCCAGACGAGAAAAAAGATAATAGATACGATCTGATAGACCCTTTTGGTACTAACGGTCAGGAAAATACAGAGAGTAAGGAATCTGACAGACCGTCGGAGTTTGGCTCATCAGATAGCGATAAGATTTTTTTTGATACAAGCGATATAAAAAAAGGGGGCAAAAAGAAAAAGATTGTATTCTGGTCTCTGTTTATACTTGGATCAATTATTGCCCTGTCTTCCGGGTTTCTGTTTAATCTGATCTTTTCCCCAAAAGGAGATGATTTGTTGAATATCGATATAAAATCAGAAGAATCAATACTGGCAGGACAGGAATTTGATCTGAATCTGGATATTGGCAACAAGTCAGACAGAAAACTTGAAAATGTAACTTTATTCCTGACTGGTTCACACGGTATAAAACCAGTCAATTCATCCAAAGAGCTTGAGGGCAGGGGGGTGCTGATTTCAGAGATTGGACCAAAAGGTAACTATGATCTTACTCTATCATTTACCCCTGAATCAGATGGAGAAAAAGAAATAAAATTTAGAGCAGAATACAATATTCTTGGCTCTGCACTGAAATACAGGTCGGTGTTTTCTCATATGGTCAATATCTCCTCCTTGGATGTTGAATTTAAGCTGGTGAACACTCTAGGTGGCAGTATAGGTCCCAATCCTGTAACACTTCAGGGTTTTGATGAGCCATTTGAAGGAGAGTTTGTAGTTACAAACAATACAGGAGAGCTTCTGGAAAATCTAAGCATAACAATAGAACCAGAAGAGTCAGACATAGAAATAACACTTAATGAAGAGTTTTCTAGTATATCACCCAAAGAAACAATACGAATACCTTTTTCCGTAAAATTACCTGACTTTGGCGAATACTCAATTAAGTACATTGTGAAAGATACAATTGGCAGGGAAATATTTAAAAAAACAGCAGAAATCAATATATTGGAGACTAGGGTTAATATGCAACTAACAGTAAACGACCAGGCTGAATCTTTAACTGTCAACCTTGGGGAGGAAGTAGATTTCAATTTTACAGTTCAAAACCAGGGAACCAGAGATTTAAAAAATGTTAAAGCAGTTTTTATTGCATCAGAATTTTTAAACCTTTCAACACTCTCTTCTGTTAATTCAGACCCTGTGAATGGAAGAAC
>CAYMEI010000050.1:0-7251 GCA_964389605.1 uncultured Candidatus Saccharibacteria bacterium
AGTCTTTTGTACATCTATACATTTTATTTGTGTGTTAAGATGTCTGGTGGGGGTGGGTCCTAAATGATTTGTGGGTAAGAGCAAGGGTTCCCTGGACACTTTCTGGTTGTGGAGCATTATCACTGTTATGTATGTCTTTTAATAGAACTTTTTTGTTTTTAATGGTAAAAGTCAATTGAGAATAATTTTATGAATAATCACATTTTTAAATCTGAAATTTTTGGGAGAAATTTTGAGGTGCAATTTAATCCTTTCGCCAATAGAGCAAGTAGTAGTTGCATTATTACTTTTGGGCAAACCAGTGTTCTTTGTATTGTGGCTATATCATCAGAAAAAAGTTCGGCAGACTATCTGCCTTTGAATATAGAATATAGGGAAAAACTTCAGGCAGGCGGAAAAATAAAAGGCAGCAGGTGGGTAAAAAGGGAGGGCAGACCAATGGATCACGAGATACTTCTGGGCAGATTAATAGATAGAGCAGTAAGGCCAACGATCAATGAAAATATCAGAAATGATATACAGGTGACAGTCACTCCTTTGTCTTCTGATAAAGAAAACGAAACTGAGTTCCCTGCTTTTACTTCAGTTATTTTGGCTTTAAAACTTGCAGGGCTGGATATACAATTACAATCTTTAAGTATTATTGGCGTAAAAAGTAGCCCTGATGTTGTAGACCAGATGAGCTATCAGGATAGGAAGTATGAGTTTGGTAAGGCTATTGACTATTCTAGCATAAATACAAGAGATCCTGAGCTTGTGGTTCACCCGACACTCCAGGAAAAATCTGAACTTCTGGGTTTTTTAAGTGTGGCCAGTTTTGACAGAAACATTGTTATGCTCGAAGGTGAATCAAAAGAAATGCCCATAGGTATTGCCAGAATAGTATGCGAAAAAGCACTGGAAGCAAATAATGAAGTGCTGGCGACACTGGAGAAAGTATTAAATGAATACCAGGATAAAAAAACAGTGGAGCTTCATCTTCATGAGCAGGATGAGTTTGATCAAAAAATATATACTGCACTTATTCCCAGTCTTCAGGATATAGTCGCTATACCGGACCATGCTTCTAGGGATGTAAAAATAGAAAGTCTGAAAGAGCACTTACTTGAGGCGGGATTGTTAAATGAGGAGGAGGTGCAGGAGTTTGATCCGGATCCCTATTACAAGAAGTTTATCCAGAAGATGCTCCTAGAGGAGGGTAAAAGAATCGGAGGTAGAAAAATGGATGAGATAAGAGAGCTGGAGGTTAATGAGAATATCCTTTACAGGGTACATGGATCCGGGTACTTCAGAAGAGGGGAAACTGAGGCATTGACTGTGGCAACACTTGGAAGCCCAGGTGATGTACAAAACTACGAGAACATGGAAGCCGAAGGCGAAAGAAGATTTTTCCATTTTTATAATTTTCCACCATATTCTACCGGTGAGGCCAGACCTGTCAGGGGTGTAAGCAGAAGAGAGATAGGGCACGGAGCACTGGCAGAAAAAGCCATCAGACCAATGGTGCCGCCAAAAGAAATATTCCCATATACAATTCAACTTGTAACTGAAATATTAACTTCAAATGGATCAACGAGCATGGCCTCTACCTGCGGATCAAGTATTGCACTTATGTCTACAGGTGTACCAATAAAAAACTGTGTAGCAGGAGTTGCAATAGGGTTAATGGCTGACGATAAAGATAATCCATCGCAATTTAAGGTTTTGACAGACATACAGGGGGAAGAAGATTTTTATGGATATATGGATTTCAAGTTAACCTGCACTAATAATGGAATGACTGCTCTACAGATGGATACAAAACTAAGGGGAGTACCGGTAGACATTATAAATGAAGCTTTTGAGGCAGGAGAGAAAGGAGCCCTTGAAATAAGAGATAAGATACTGTCCGTAATTTCTAGACCAGAAGATACTCTGTCTGAATATGCACCCAGAATCATGACTATGAATATAAACCCTGAAAAGATAAAAATTGTTATAGGCAAGGGAGGCGAGACTATTCAGAAGATTATTGCTGAAACTGGAGTTGGTATTGATATAGAGCAGGATGGACAGGTGTTTATAACATCAGAAGATGCAGAAATGGCAGAAAAGGCTATGAGTATGATTACCGAACTCATATATGAGCCTGAAGTTGGCGATATTCTAGATGGAAAAGTAGTCAGGGTGGAATCTTTTGGAGCAATAGTAAAATGCGGTTCATTTGATGGTCTTCTTCATGTAAGCAAGGTTTTGCCTAGTAAGTTTATAAAAGATATAAATGAATTTATAAAAGTAGGAGATACAGTAAGAGTAAAAGTAAGCGAGATTGACAAAGAGGGAAGGGTAAGATTTGAACGAATAGAAACATAAAATATTGAAAAATAAGATAATTTAATTAATTATTAAACTGAATGGATTATTCTACCAAGAAAGATATAATAAAGGATTTTCAGAATCATACTACTGACACAGGTTCTTCTGCAGTACAGATTGCTATTTTTACAAAAAAAATAAAGGAGATACAGGAGCATCTGGCAGGAAACATGCACGACAAAGAAGCAAGGAGGGCACTTCTTTCTATTATAAACAAAAGAAGAAAGTTGCTACAGTATCTGTTGTCTGAAGATTCACAAAGGTTTGAAAAAGTTGTAAAAGAACTGGGGCTGGAGAGAGATATCAAGAAAATACAGAGTAAGCATGCAGTCTCCTCCTCTAAGGCAAAAACTCTCTTAACTGGAGATAAAAAAGCTCCGCTGGTAGCTTTTGAGGAGTAAACATTTTTAATCTTGGTGGTCTTAATCTTGGTGGCACTGGTATGTCCTGAGGCTTAGTATAGAGACTTTTAAGACTTTGTAGTTTAAACTGCCTGCCTGTTTGTATTTATCTGGACATTGTTTGAGATAGATATTCTTTAAGTCTGGAGGCGGCAATATACCTGTGACTCATTCTGTTTTTTTCCTCGATCTCCATTTCTGCCAGAGTCTCATTGTATCCGTTTGGCTTGAATAGTGCATCCCAGCCAAACCCGCTTTTACCCTTTGGGGGCACTATATCACCTTCTAATTGCCCGCTGAAAAATTTTATAATGGACCGGTTTTTAGTATATCCTATTGTAGTTTCTGCTAAAGCCCCCGGTTTTTCCAGTCTTTTTACTATATTCACAATTTCATCAGAGCTCAATTTTTTTAAAAAGAATTTTATAAATGGACCCGGCAGGCCATTCAGGCACTCAAGGTATAAAGATGTATCTTCCACAATGAACTCACCGTTGCTATAGTTAAATGCCTCACTGATTTTGTAAGATATTATTTCTTTAGGATCATTGCTTTGGATTTCTGGTAAGTCTATATTTAACTGTAATACTTCAGCGGTCCCTGCCAGTATTTTTTTGACTTCATTGAATTTACCCAAATTCCCTGTAATAAAATGAATCATGGTCTTGTATGTTCTAATATCTCTTTTTCTAAAATCATCTCAACCTTAATATCTTTTATTGGATGATTCAAAGGGAGCAGGTTGAGTATAAATTCTTGCAGATTTTTTCACAGAATGACTTTCTTGTTGTATCCTGTGCTATAAAATCACTATCTTTGCTGTCTTGATTGAAAATACAGACAGAAGACTGGTGCACCATTCTTTGCTTATAAGAACGGTGTCTACGGGATCACCTTCACCCACCCCGCTCTGTAGCAGTTTAAGGTCAACACTGGTCGTGCTTTACACCTTAACAGGTGGGTAAACCACGCCTTAAGCGGTTACAGGGGCGGACATATAGTCCGCCCTGCTATAATACCGTGAATGCAGTGCAGAGAAGGTATGAGACAACAGAAACTGTTGACGGCAAGGTACTGTGGGGGTGTTTTTAAGATACCACCCCGGTGCAAAAGAAGATTTAAAGGCAGGCGTGAAAATTGACTATATTTTTAAAAAAGGATTTAGTGTAAAAAAAGTAAGTACACCAGATATTGATGTATCAGATCATCTTCCAGTAGTTGCAGTACTGGAACAGGCTTTTATGTTGCAATTAACTTGACTTTTAACCAGTTTTATTATATTATAGTGTGCTAGGCTGATTAAACAAGTAGTTTGACAGAATAGCGATTAAGATTTATGATTAGAAGATAATGTTATTATGACAGGAGATCCAAAACCAACAACACTAGGTGGTCCACAGCAACCAGCAGCAGCGCCATCTGATGAGGTAAGAGGCAGTACACCAGAAAATACTCGGGATCCCAGACCTCCTGCTCCTCAGCCACTCCCGGCTGATTCTGCCATAGAAAGTCTTCCAAGGGCTGCACAGATAATAGAATGGCTAAGAAGGATAGTTTCACAAAATGCAGGATTTGCTATGCTTACCGATGGTCAGACTGAGTATTTAAATACTTTAGCAGGTGAGAGGGTACCTACTAGTGAGCAGGTGAATTCAGCCGATGTAGATTCTTTAATTAGTTTAATTGCATTACAGCATAGAAGTTATTTTGAAGCATCTTTTAATTCTTGGAGAAGTGCTAGAAGGGAGGCAGTAAGCTCTATTACGGACGATCAGCTTTTTAGGGAATTTGTGAAAGCCTGTCTGAACAGGTTTGTAGATATTTTGCAGAAAAGGGCTACCTTTGTATCTCAAGAGCAGACAGTTCCAGAAGAAAGGGCACCTGTGCACCTGGATCTATTTTTAAATATTCAAGGGCTTCAAACCGTAGCAGGTGCTCCTGAGTTTACCACCAATGTTACACTCAAAACAGATTCGTCTGGGAGAGTTACTTATTTTAAAGCTGAGCATATAGCAAGGGAAAAAAAATACCAAAAATACAATGCTACAGTTGAGTATAATCCTAGCGTAAAGTATGACTCAAGATATCTTGAAGGAGTGGTTTCACAACTAGATGTGCTACTAGGTCACCTTGGAAGACCAGGCAGTAGCACAGATCCTGCTCAGGTTGCGTATTTTGAGAGGCTTAAAAAACAGGTGCAAAGTAGAATAGCAGGAGAGAGGGGCACATCTGTTGATTTTATTCACCTCAAGGCTGCCTTAATAGAAAATTTTTCAGATGAACCAAAGGTTAGTTTTGATAATTTAGATCTGGACTTAACTGGAGGCGCAGGAGATGGATACTTTTTAGTAGATGTAAATGCCAGGCAGGTTATTTTAGTACCCAAGGGAGATCGAGCCGAAAGCGCTGATGTAGATAATTTTTTAGAGGCAGCTAAATCCAGAGATCCTGGAGCGGAAGACTTTTGTGCAACCCCAGAATCATTGGCTTTAAGGCTTAATGTGGTAGCAGGTCACAAGCTGGTCTCTCTTGAACGAAATACGGGACCTAGAACAGATTTAACACCTACCAGAATAAGGCTTATGGATATAAACCAGAATGGGTTCGGTAATGTAGCAACAATGCATACAAGTGCTCAATCTGCCGGACAGGAAAGACTGGAAAGAACTATAGACCCATCCGAATCATCAGATCCATCTAGCCCACATTTTTATCGTAAAAACCTAAGAGACACACTGGAAGAGGCAAGTGGTCCTGGGGGAGAAGGTATTGCTTCTGGTTATTTAAGGCAGGGGCTTGAGGTACTTGATTATATTGAAGATGATGAGCTTCCAAGGTGGTACATAGGCTTAACCAGAGCATATGCTTTGGCTATGGCTAGTGAGATGGTGTTGGGGTCTACGGTGTTGTCAGATCTAAGCAGGGCGGGTATTCTGGATCCAGACCATGATTTTGATAGTGATCCTGGTGGTGATCAAAGGAATAGATTTCTTAAGATATTCTATAATAAACTGAATAAAGGGCTTGCAATGGTGTACAAAATTTCTCCACAGATGGAGCAGAGGCTTGTAGATATTGTTAGCAATCTGGCTAGATCGGAAAGTTTTGCTGAAGGTGGGCTAGATGTTAAAAAGCTTTATTTCATTTTTGTTACTAGTGTATCTATTGTTCTGCTTGAACAAAGAGGGGTTATAAAAAAAGATATGAGTAGCCCAAGAAGTAGAAGTGAACCAGTACCTGGCAGTGAAGAGCCAAAGCCTGTTACAGGGGCAACAACAGAAGTGGTGCCACCTGAAAGGCAACCTGTTGATGATACCCTAAGGAGTCCGGAGGATAATAAAGATGTTAAAAAACTATTAATGAGCATAGAAAGAATGCCATATGGAATGGTAGAAGAAATTGACTTAACAGGTGGTGAAGTAAGTCTTGTAGGAAGAGAGTATGAATATGTAATATGGCATAATGGTAAGCTTTTAGCCATTAAGGACAGCCGCGGAAGTTTTGTAGATTCAGATAATATTTACCTACAGCTTAGGTATGCCAGCGAAAACAGAATAAATGGTTTTTTTGCGCTTAGGCCTCAAGTAGATATGATCAGAATTGCAGAAGAGACAGGTATTTATGCCGTTCCGGGGAGAGATAAGAATGGTTTGATTATACAGGTTATTTTTACAACTGATTCTTTAAAAGCGCAGGAAGAAATTTATAAAAGCACAATTGGGGTAATTGCAAATGCAGGGTACAAGTTTAATTTACAATCAGATGGATCACTGGCGGGAAATACTACCCATCCTGTAGGAAGAATTTTTAAACATACTGCAGGTCAATTCACAACCCCTGATTCAATCAGAGGATGGGATAAATACATGAATAGTGTGAATAATCTACTCACCGGCACACTTGAAGAGCTTAAAGGCCAGGGGTGGGAGGTATCTATTGAAAAACCAAGAGCAGGAATGAGCAAAAATCAGGGAGACGGATTGGTAGAATATATACAAACAGCCGCTCTGGATGTGCTTAATGTTTGTTCAGTATTAATTAACCCAGACGGGCTAAATAATAGCAGTAATCCTGATGATCCTGATATCTTTTTTGAAAATATGGGTATAAAAATAGGAGCCAATTTAAAAAAGCAGCTTAATATGCCTGATAATGATATAGAGGACGTAACTGATATTGCTGACGAATTAAGAAGACTGGATATAATTCATACCCCAGACCACGTGGCAACAGCATACAATGTATTTTTAACTGCATTAATTATTCATTATTTAAAGAAGTCAGGCATGTTAACTCTTACGAAGGGCTAATAATAACTCAGTTATTGCAATTCACTTGACTTTTAACCAGTTTTATTATATTACAGTATGCTAGGCTGATTAAACAAGTAGTTTGACAGAATAGCGATTAAGATTTATGATTAGAAGATAATATTATTATGACAAGAGATCCAAAACCAACAACACCAGGTGGTCCACAGCAACCAGCAGCAGCG
>CAYMEI010000051.1:0-7238 GCA_964389605.1 uncultured Candidatus Saccharibacteria bacterium
CACCTTAACAGGCTGGCTACGCACAGCCTTAAGCGGTTACACCTTAACAGGCTGGCTACGCACAGCCTTAAGCGGTTACACCTTAGCAGGCTGGACTAACACGGGTCCGCCCCTGCAATTATATAATAGTAGCGAAGCTAATTCCCCTTCCCAGAAGGGGTGGACGCTGAAAGCGGACGGGGTAGTATATTAAAATAATAACAGAAGCACCCCGCCCTACGGTGATACCCCTCTCGCACCTTATTAGGACGGCTCGCACTTCATTAATACTACTTTAACCTTATCCCACTTCAAGGCAGTAGAAAAAAATAAAGCCGGTTTCACACGGCTTTATTCACTGCCTTGAAACAGTAAACTACTTCGCACGCACAGAACTGCTCTGCACGCCTTAAGCGGTTACAGGGTGGACGCTGAGGTTTGTTAAATCTGTTGTGTAAGCTATATAAGCTTTCTGTAGAGTATTTTCTGGAAGGTTTCAGGTGGGTTCTATACCAATAATTGAATAAAACCTGTCAATGCTAAAATGAAAAAAATTGATCATTTACCTAGTACGCAAGAAGAAGTACTTTTGAAAACAAAAGTAAACCTCCCACGCATCTGCTGATTACAGGACTCAGCATTGGTTCCATGCAATAACGATAGCACAAGGTTTCAAACAATGCTTCAATTGGCTGTAAATATCGTTGCACTAAATTTTCAGGATCTTCGCCTCCTCCCATCTCTACCAGAATATAAAAACAGATACCAATAAATCAACTAATTAAATTAACAAAAAATAAAAAAGTAATAATTTAAAGTCAGGCGGAGGTAGTTCAGTGGTAGAATGTCTGCTTCCCAAGCAGAAGGTCGCGAGTTCGAATCTCGTCCTCCGCTCAAGTTTTAAAGTGTGCAACAACTTTTAAACAGGTTTTTAATTTATCTGGAAATAGAAAAAGGATCCTCTCCAAAGACTGTAAGGAATTATGGATTCTGGGTGGGCAGGTTTATTAAAATGACTCAAGTTGTAAATCCAGAAGATATAACCTTGGAAATGGTTCAGCAGTTTAGGGTAAAGTTATCAAGAATTGTAGACCCAAGAACAGGAGCGCCAGTAGGCAGGCACACTCAGGATTTGCACATAAGGGGACTTAGAAGTTTTTTAAGGTATCTTATAAAAAACGATTACAAGACCCTGCCCCCAGAAAAAATTGACTCAGTAAAACTTCCCGAAAGATCCACCTCTTTTTTAAATGCACAGGATGTAAAGGACATTATTGACTCAATAAAAACTGGTAGCTTTGAAGGATCCAGAGATAAAGCACTTATTGAGATGTTTTTTTCTTCTGGTCTTAGAATTTCCGAGCTTTCATCACTCAGAATAAATCAGGTCAATCTTAAATCCAACGAATTTGAAGTGTTAGGTAAAGGTGGAAAAAGAAGAGTGGTATTTTTAACAGACAGGGCATCCAAAACCATTAAAAGTTACTTAGCCCTCAGGAAAGACAGGAGCCCTTTTTTATTTGTAAGAGATTTATCCAGAAAAAAGCCAGGTAATCAGTCCAGTCAGGATTTATTCACCCAGACAGCTGCTCATTTATCTAATCAGCAAATAACAAATATTATCAGAAAGTATGCTAAAAAAGCAGGCATTGGAAAAAGAGTCACACCTCACACTTTAAGGCATAGTTTTGCAACAGATTTACTGACTAACGGGGCAGATATAAGAGCTGTGCAGGAACTTCTGGGACATAAAAATTTATCTACTACGCAAATCTATACTCACCTTACAAAGACACACTTAAAAGATATGCATAGAAGGTTTAAATCCTAGATAAAATATCATGCTTGATGTACAGGCTAAGTATTTTGCTTGATTGTGTGGCATTTTAACAGAGGTCGTTCAGGCAACTTTTATGAAGAAAAACAGAATACTTAAATATTCCGTGTAGAGATAATTTTTATAAACTATTATTTAATACCAGTTTCTAAAAATTGTATTATTTAAAAAACAATAAAAAAGGGGGCTTTTTGCCCCCTGAAGAGTTCTATTTTTATTTTAATAATTTAATTTTATAAAGATCTTTTTCTGTTTTTTATGGCTATAGCCATCACCTCTAGCGCTAAAACAAAAGATAAACCAAGTGCTACTAGAAAGTCTGTACCTGTGGTGGCTAGCCCATCTGCTTGTTCAGCTGTGGTATCCTGTGGTGTATCCTGCTGATTTTGAGGTGTACTTTGCCCTGGAATATCTGGAGACTCAGCACCTTTTAGAGAAACATTCCACTGTGTTGGAGACACAGGGTTTACTAGATGCATCGCAAGACTTTTTTCGTTGGCACTTGCATTTAGTTTTCCTGCTATGACTCCAAATATTGTACTGCTTCCTCCCTGTTGCAGGTTAACTGTAAACTGTTTTAAGTAATTATCAGGACTGGAGGTTGGTGCAATTGTAACAACTGCAGGAGCTTGATTAGTTTTGATTCCTGCTGCCGGAGTTGCACTCCCAAAAGTAACATTTGTTGCCACTTCATTTACTGTCCCCTCCCCAACTATTCCAATATTTAAAGCTGGTGCATCTGGTGATGCATGTATAAATCTAAACCTGTTGCCATCATTTTGTGTAAAGTCTTCTTCAAGTGGAATTAAGCGAAAGCTCTGTTTCCTTGATGATGGTGAAGACAGTCCCCCTGCTATTGCAAGATAACTGGACCCTGGCTGCAGAGAAGGTGTACTACCTGAATAAATTGGACTTGCTGTAGGTCTGGTTGCTCCCGCCTGAGCTGCAAAAAAATCCAGATCATATGATCCTGCAGGTACACTTATAGCAGAAGATATATCTCCGTATTCCAGATTAGACGCAACCTCTGTACTTCCTATAAATATATCTACTGCTGGTGTATCTGGTGATGCATGAAGTGCAAAAACTGATGCTTCGTTACTATTTTGCGCTGAGACTGACACTGTGTTTGCTCCAAAAAACAAAAACGCAGAAGAAGCAACAGCACCCATTAATAATTTAATATTTCTTTTCATCATCTAATAGTATATTAAAAAAAATTTTACACAAGAGCCTTCCTGATAAACCTACAAGATAAATGTATTGTGTGAAATTTAATCAGAGTGCCAAATAATAACATTTTCCAGACAGATAAATAAATGAGGCGCAGGGTTGAAGTTATTATTACAAAAAGTTTAACAAACTAATCTATTTGTCTAGTCTTTGTTTGACTAGAGATTGTCTTTATGAGAAAAGTGGAACTAGAAAAACAAGTTTATGATGCCAGAACCCTTTCTGAAAAACTGCAAAGACCAGTAAATGAAGTCCTGTTATTGCTTTTAAAAGAGGGAGTAGCTTCGAGTGTAAATGATAGCTTTGACTTTGAAACAGCCTCTCTGATAGCAGGTGAGATGGGCTTTAGTGTCCAAAGTAAAGAAAAAGAAAAAGATGGTCCAACAAGTCTGGATACACTCATAAAGAATACTTCATCAGAAGAAGTAGAACACCTTGAAACCCGCTCGCCAATAGTAACCATAATGGGACATGTTGACCACGGTAAAACCACTCTTTTGGATAGAATTAGAAAAACGGCAGTGGCTTCCGGGGAGGCTGGAGGTATTACTCAGTCTATTGGTGCATACCAGGCAAAAACAAGGAATGGACAGGTAACCTTTATAGATACTCCGGGACACGAGGCATTCAGGCTTATGCGTCAGAAGGGTGGTGAAGTTACAGATGTTATCATCTTGGTTGTTGCCGCCAATGATGGGGTAAGGGATCAGACAAAAGAAGTGATAAAACTTGCCAGATCCACAAACACAGAAATAATTGTTGCTATAAACAAAATAGATGTTGCAGGTGTAAACATAGATAAAGTCAAGACGGAGCTGGCAGAAAACGGATTAGTTCCAGACGACTGGGGTGGAGATACTCAGATGGTAAAAATTTCTGCTAAAATGGGGCAGAATATTGACGAACTCTTAGACATGACAGCCCTTATATCCGAAATAAAAGAGCTAAAAGCCAGTAAAAAAGGTAAAATTATTGGATCAATTATAGAGAGTAGATTTGACACCCGTGTTGGTAATCTTGTCTCTGCCATCATTCTTAATGGCACATTAAAAACAGGTGACACAATAAAAGCAGGAAAAGAAATCGCCAGAGTAAGGTTCCTGCAAGACTACAAGGGCAACAAAGTAAGATCTGTGGGACCAAGCACGCCAGTAATGGTTTCCGGGTTTAAGAATTTGCCAGAAGTTGGAGACATACTTGTGGAATACTCTGGAGAGGGCTCAGAATCGGGCGGATCAAAAATAGTGTCAGTAAAAAGCATTAGAGATGCACAGACAAGCGAAGGGGCAAGCCTAGATTTGATTATAAAGGCCGATACAGAAGGAAGCCTAGATGCTTTAAAAAGCGTGCTTTTAATGGAGAAAAATGAAAAAGTGAGAATCAATTTTGTTGCAGAAGGTGTAGGATTTGTTACAGAGAATGACTTACACTTTGCAGAAGATACTGGTGCCTACATACTGGGATTTAATGTTGATTTAACCAAATCGGCAGAACAAAAGCTCAGGACACTGGCAAAAAAGAATATTATTGTTTTGGGTAACATTATTTACAGATTGTCAGAAAAAGTACAAAAAGCAGTAGATACGCTGTCTAAGCCAGATTTTTTAGAAAACATACTTTGCGAGGCAGAAATACTGAAAATTTTCAGATATTCCAATAAAGGGGAAACCCTGGCAGGAGTAAGGATAAAAGATGGAGTTCTGCACAAAAAAGACCTGCTTACGCTCTACAGAGATAATGAAAAGTTGAATGAAAATATAAAGATTAACTCTTTAAAAATCATAAGAGAAGAAATGCAGGAGGTTAAAAAAGGTAGAGAGTGTGGACTTTTGTTTAATACAAAAGTACAACCAAGACAGGAAGACTTACTAAAAGTTATAAAGAGGGTTAAGGTGGATAAAAACAATCTTTTTTCTTAATTACTTGCATTATTATTAAAGTCTTTACAATGACTTTTGAGGGAGTGTGTTGGATTTGATTGTTAAAATAGAGTCTCCTCTACAAGCCGTACTAGATTGGAAGTGCGTTAAAAAACCTATCAAAACAATAATGCCGATAAAAAAAGCGGTCAAACAATGAGACAGTTTTTATCAGAATTGACAACTGGTCTCACAAAACCAAAAAATACAAGAGCTTTAGCTGGAGTAGCTTATTAAAGAAATCCAGCCCTAGTTACTACTACAGGTTAGGAAAGTAGAAAACGCAGGAAACTGCTAAAGCTTGTAATAAAAGAGTGATTTAAAGTTGGCAAGACACGGGTTCGACTCCCGTCACTTCCACATTTATAAATTTATCAATTGGTGGTATTATAACAGCATCTAAGTATGTATCAGTTATTGTACATGGTTAGTTTATTTTCAGGAATTATTACCCCCTGACTATCCCGCCTTTCATCGTCTGTGGTGTGCTGATAACACTCTAACTCATAATATTTGTGTGATGTGACTGCAACTATAATGAGGGCTATGCAGTCGTTTATTTAAGGAGATAGTCTGAATAATAAAAAACAGTTAAATTAAAAAATTTAATTGCTAGTTTCTTGGTGTGAAGTTAAAAGAAAAGATTACTCTATTTTTAGGATTTATAGTTGTTTTATTTTTTACATTTGTTTCTTTGCCGGTTGATGAAAATGAAAAGTTAACCGGTTTATTTCCAGCAGGAGGTATTTTTGAACCCGTAGCAGACACCTGGTCAGATATTAAAGAAATGGAGATCAGGAAAGGTCTTGATATTGAAGGAGGTGTTAGAATTACATATGAAGTAGAATTTCCAGAAGGATCAGATAGCAGAGATGTACTAAGACAAACCGAAGAAACTGTTGAGAACAGATTAAATAAACTTGGGACCACAGAGGTGCAGGTCTATATTCAAGATGATGATAAAGTTGTTGCAGAAATTCCGGGAGCAAATAATATAGATGAACTAAAGAATCTGATAAATACCGCAGGTGTTTTAAGATTTTTAAAAGAAACACCTGATGGAAGTTTTACACAGATAGGTATCACCTCGACCGACCTAGGGCAGTTTGAGCCAGCGCTGGATCCGAGTACAGGATCAAGGATAGTGCGATTTACAATTAATGGCGAAAGTAGAAGTATATTCAGCATGGATACAACTGAACTTTCAGCAAGTGGGGGATTTTTAGTAATAATGATTGATGATAATCTGGAGTTTACGCAGGAAGACATTGATCAGGCAATTCAGTCAAAAGGACTTAGCAGGTCATTTTTAGACCAAGAGATAAAAAATCTACAGGAGCAGGGAACACCCCAGGAAATCATTGATCCACTTCTGAAACTACAGCAAAAGGTTTTATTTTCCGGTACTGTTCAAAATCCAATAACTGATGGTCAGGGACAGATGACGGGTTTTGAATCAAGAAAGGATGCTCAACAGATTGCCGATTTAATTAATGGAGGTGCCCTGCCTGCTCAGCTTAATGTGTTATCAGAAACCAAGGTTTCAGCATCTGTTGGAGAAGATGCATTTATTAACTCCGTTGCTGCAGGTGGCATCGCTTTGCTGTTTATCATAATTCTGTTGTCGGTATTTTTTGGGGTTCTTTCTGTTGTCAGCATGATCTCTTTGTTTACATACACCGTAGTCACCATTTCTATTTTTAAATACTTTGGAATTGTTCTAACTTTGCCGGGTATAGCAGGGTTCCTGCTTGCGGTTGCTTCTGCTCTTGATAGCCAGGTGCTTTATTTTTCCAGATTTAAAGAAGAGATAAGAAGTGGAAGAAGTATTAAGGGTGCAATTGATAAAAGTTTTGACAGTGCGCTGAGTGCCATAAAAGACAGCAATATTACACTTTTAGTTACTGGTATTGTACTGTTTATTTTTGGAACAACCGCCATAAAGGGTTTTGCAGTCTCCGTTGTGATTGGAATTTTTGTTGCTCTTTTGACTTCTATTCTGCTACCAAAGTTTTTAACGAAGTTTTTAACAAATTTCAAACTTTTCAGGAATCCTTCCATGTTTGGTATTGCACCAAAGCCAAGGCCAGAAATCAACAAAGAAGGAGGCTTAAAAAAACCATTTTCTATTGTTAAAAAAATACCTATTATGATGTTCACATCTTTAGGAGTGATTTTATTTTCTTTCATAATGTTTCTGATCCCAATGGATCAAGGGGCAAGAGTCTTTGGATCCAACGGAGAAGGAGGATACATAACCGGTGCCCCTC
>CAYMEI010000052.1:0-7198 GCA_964389605.1 uncultured Candidatus Saccharibacteria bacterium
ATACTCAAAGACACGGGATTTAAAGTGGAAAAACATGTTGTTGAGTTTTACGGGGTTTGTGGCGGATGTGTAAGTAAATAGTGTAAATTTTTAACTGATCCAAAAAACAGTTCATTGATTGCTTTGAGCTGTATTTATGCTTAAATAAAATCGAAATGATAGAAGACTAAGAGCCTCAAAAAATAGATTTTGATCAGGTAGTAGAAGATTTTAAAGAGTACGGGTGGACATTTAAGAGGGTCAGTGCTGATGAGCTTTCAACGAATAATACCGACAGAAACAGGGCGCTCCGTCCGTCGCACCGTGAGCTTGACAGCGACTTAATATACACACGGTTCAGGACAGAGAATGATTTGCTTAGTATTGAAATGTTTATATATTTTTCTGACGGTGTTCTCTATATAAATACAAACAAACTTGTAACAGGTTTGCCAGAGAAGTATCTACCTCTATTTATGCGAATGAATAAGAGTACTTATCTGTGTAAGTTTTTTATTAACAACCCAAGTCGATTTGAGAATATTGTGTGTGCAGTTTCTTGATCCAGACGATCCACAGGAGTACGATATAGAACTTGGGGGCGAGACTCTGACGAGTTTTTACTCAAAAGACGCATTCCATGCTTTTATTGATATATTTTCATTAGATTTGGATAATTTTACAAATATGCTTGCTGATTTTGGTTTTGACAAAGAATTAGCTGAATACTTACCCAAAAAATAGTATGTTGCCTCCAGAAATACCCAAGGCTGCTAAGCATCTTACCAGAATGTTTAGAGATTTTTTGCAATAGGACAGGGAGTTAAATAATGACTTTTTTAGTGTACTGATTTACTACCTCATCTGCATCTGCAATGACTCCATTTTTTATTATTATTCACTATTACCCACTATTACCCTAGCATTATTATTTCTTAAAGAAAAACTTTCTCCAAAAGACTGGATCGGGATTATTTGTGTTACAGGAGGTGTGATTGGGATTGGGGTGGTCTAGTGATTTAACAGTCTGCTTTAATTTATTAGTCTTGGTCTGGATGTATGACATTAGTAAGTGCAGGAAAATAAAAACAGGCTAGGGTGCTATTTACTTGGTGAATCTACTAAAGAAAAAAGTGTTGGATACCTTGAGCTAAAACCGTTTAACTAAAACTAGTTAATAAGAATAACAGAGCTTAACAATATATGCAAATATTTTAGAAAAAAAATGGTTAAAGTGCTATAAACTAGGTTTACTGACACATTATCCTGATAGTTTAAAACTGACAGACTAGACACATTTTAACAACACTATTGATTTTTGATATAAACTTTCCATGCCATTTAATAAAATTAGCGACATACCTCTTGGCTATAGCAATTTCTATGCTCTACTCCCCAAAGGTGAAACCAATTTTTCATATATTACAAGTCTGGAAGAATGTTTGAAATACCTTCCTGAAAATGACATAGGTGAGGATTCAAGCTCCAATATTGAAGAAAACATTTTAATTTATAGGGACTGGCTTCATGTATGGAAGCTAGCTAGAGAAAACGGAAAGATCGAAATTGTTAGTAATCTAAATTGTGAAAATAATCCTGATTTCAATGACATGCTTGAGAAAGAGGGTCAGGCTATCATTGACAGGAATGGTGCACTTAAGCACGACTTACAGCGATTCAGAGAGCAGTTGATTACCGCTAGCCCAAGAAGTAAATTATTCAACTTTTTTCCAAGTGGGCAAGTCTATACGGAGAATACAATTAATAGGTCAAAAAATGGAAAGTTGGTTCTGGACCCCGGTAGTATAAATGAGCCGATTTTCGTTTTGTGTACGGAAGCAGTTAATTCATGTAACTTGTCTCAAGGTATCTCGATTGGGCTTAATCATGGAGATTATAATATCCAAAAATTCTTAAAGATAGATAATGTAGTTAAATCGAATCAGAGCAATAGCAAGCTCGACCTATGGTCACCAAATCAAGAGAGTGCCGATCCAGTAGAAATCACCGGACTAATTGCTACGGGAATATATAATATTGCAAGGGAGGAGGACAGAAACCAAAGGATTTATGGGAAAAACTTAGTATTCTTAGCTCGGGGTTTAATTAGATACACTAAAACTGATCTTAAAGGTGAAAAGAAGTCTCATCTTGCCCCCCCTGTTCCTAGTTCCAGCTAAGGGTGTAGAGCCCAGCAAGACGAGTCCTAGTATATCCTTTGAGGATTATGGTATATTAAACTTCAATTTTGACTGTGTAATCGACAACCAAACTAAGAGGTTTCTTAATGGTCAAGATACACTTAAATTTGAAGAAATTGAAGTCAGGATAAATGAGCTAAATGATAACCCAAATAATTTTAACTTCTTGCCTGTAAGTGGCTACCAAGTAATAGGATTTGAAAATACTTCATATATTGCAAAAATACTAGGTTTTAACCAGGTTTATGCGGACGAAGCTTGGGATTCTGCTGGCGAAGATGTAAAAATTCAGAAGCTACTAAATGCTCAACTGGGCAAAGAATCAAATATTGATGAAGAAATCACCCTAGTGCCGTTAGACCCAAGTCAAGAGCGAGCAATGAATTTTGCTATCAAGCCAGACAATGAGCTAACTGTCATAAAAGGACCACCTAGAACAGGAAAAAGCTAGGTTATTGTTGCAATACTGACCAAGTTAATCCAAAAGGGTAAAAAAGCTCTATTTGTAAGTTCCAAGAAAGTAGCCCTAGAAGTGATCAGTCAAAAAATTAAGAAATTTGAAAATGAGTTAGATAGTAAAATTTTTCCAGATCAATCTCCAGAAAACTTAAAAACTCTCAATGGCAGATTTTTGGATTTAACTAGCAGCAGGGTTAAATTTAATAACTACCTATCTAATGCCATCCAAGAAGTAAGAAGGCAGAATTCTTATGCTGAAAGACTTCCAGAGCAAAAAAGCCCCATTGAAGATTACAGAGATTTAGTCCAGCGGGTAAAATTTGAAAATTTATCAACAAACAGGAGGTGGGGTCTTTTGGCTGAATTAGCCAGACATAGAACAAAATATGCTCAATACGGTTATGTGGACATGGCACCTAATGCTAACCTAGGACAGATTGACCTAGACTTACTAGAAGAGTCGCTTGAAAAGCTGATGAGTAGCAATTTTGATTACTACTTTGATCATGTCTTCAGTACCATGAAAACACAACACATATCTCCGATAATTTCAGTACTGAATGAGGCACAAACTCAGGACTTTGTTTTTAATTCAGAGATATCGATCCTAAATCACCAAGTTTCAATGCTAGGGGTGATCAGAGAAACAATCAGTATCTTTGATAGAATTGAATCTATGGGTATTTCTGATGAATATATTTTAAATAATGGGAATCTGTGTGTTTCAGAGTTGTTTTCCAGGTTGCAAAATTTAGTAGACGCCATCAGTAAGAACACTCTTGAGGGTGAAAACATAAATGTTAATGATTTAAGCGAAGAATCTAAAACCTATATATCTGACCACTTCGATGGAGATTATTGTGATTTTCAAGAGAGTAAATATAATATTTCAATTATCGAATTTTATAACTTACCGGTTCGACTTGTGAGTATTAGAGATCGGCTAAGAGAGCTTGGATTAGGGTCGGGCTTGATTAAGGGTAGTGATCAATTGGAAGATTTAAAGGTTATTTTGTCAGAAAAACTAGTCTTGACAGTAGACCCCAACAGCCGACAGCTATTCTTGGAGGAGTGTAACCAAGTTTCGGAAACCCTACAGAAAGTTTTAAATTATACAAATGAATCATTCTTGGTTAGCGATTTACAGGATTTATTACAGAAAATATCTCAATATGCCTCCGATCTTGCTCAAATACTTCAAATCAGTAATCAAAATGATTTATTAATCGCCATTAACGAGTCGGTTTCAGATATTGAAAAATTCAAGGAATTTCTGCTATCCCTTGATGAAAATAGTATTCTCAATAACCTGACAACATTAAAGTATAAAAATCTATACCACAAGTATATAAAAGATAGAAACTATAATACTTTCACTTACTTTTTGTCCAGAATTAGGAGAGAGCTCAGGAAAGTTCAAGGTACAAGAGGTCTTACTCTGGAGAATTTTAAGAAAACCAGATTCTCTTCAATACCTGATTGTTTGACAATAAACAACACCGAACTTTATAAAATAAAACAGAAGATTGAAAAAATTATTTTTACCAAAATTAAGCTAGAAGATCTTTTTGCTCGCCTTGCTGAAAAATTTACACCAGAATGGACAGTAGAGCAAGTACTTGAAATATCCAGAGAATCCTTTTTCTCTCCCACAACGCATTTTTTAGAAAGTCATTTTAGAGATTTCAAGCTCAGACATCTAGTAGAAATACTTAAACTATCACTAAATACTAATCTCATTGCTGTATATGAACAAGTATTAGCAGAAGAATCAAAATGGAATATACCACTATTATTACAAGAGATATGCAATGAAGACTACCAGTTTTTTCCAAATCAAACCATGGGAGACATGGATGATTGGATGATAAGGCTCGAGTTGATTGCAAACAAAATTAGAAAATTTGTATCACTGAAGCCATACTATTTGAAAAATGATTCTAAGATAAATAATTTTTTGACACTTACCATGCAGGCCTATTATAAAGTCAAATTATCTGAGGTAGTAGAAAAAGACTTCAAGGATTTGATAGATTTAGACTTTTCAATAAGCACTACGGTGGATTGCAACTTAATGATCCCTGAAGACCGAGGTAATAACAGAAATGTACTGGAATATTTACTGGCAATTCTTGAGGATTTGGAAATAAATAAACTATATCTAAAGGAGGATTTCGGGTCACTTAATGACTTTGCTAGATATCTAAACACTATTCGCCAAAAGCAAAATGACCTCCATAAATACCTGACTTTTGTAGAAAAAAAGAAAGGTGTCGAAGACATATTGACAGTAGGGCTGGTAAACCGGATTTCTGAGAAAATAGAAAAGTCTTGCTCTTCGGACACAAAAAGCGAATGTTTTAAAGCTTATGTGATTAATTCAATCGTGAGAGCCATTGAGAATAAAATTAATTGGGTTCAAGACAATGCCCAGCTTTTGCATGGTTACAAAGATGAAGCAGAAAATATAAATTTGAATCAGTATCTAGATTTACGGTTTTATGAAAACACTAATTCATTTGCAGATATCCAGCGATCGTTAAATCAAAATGGTAATAAAAAACTTTCCACTCGAGAAAAGCTCCATAAGGAAGACTTGTTTAATCTTATTACAAGTTATTTTTCAGTTGTGTTGGCGACCCCAGAGGATGTTGCAAACTATCTTCCAGATAGCCAGGATATCTTTGATTGTGTAATTTTTGATGAGGCTTCACAGGTTATGATTGGCGAAGCTATTCCTAGCATCTATCGCGGTAAAAAGGTTGTGGTTGTAGGAGATTCTGAGCAAATGCCACCATCAAAAATTACATGGTTTGCAACAAAAGAGATTGAGTATGATGAAAGAGTATCGTTGATTTCTGTTTAGCAGGAGGGGAGCATGACTGGAAAGTATTTGACTTACAATGTCATTACCGCTCTCAAAATGCTGACTTATTCGAAACAAGCAGAAAAGTAATTTATAACAATACAAACTAGGTTGTAACTGCCAAAAACTATCAACCTATATTTACTCACAGGATTAATTACAGTGACTATCAGGAGCTCATTAAGTACATAAATAATTTACACAAAAAACAGAATGGTCACACCATGAGTATAATTTGTATGCGCAATGAAGATCAAAATCAAGTCTATCATGTCTTGGACAATGATGATATAACAGTCAGATCACTTGAAAATATGCAGGGAGATGAGGCTGATGATATAGTACTTTTTCTGAATTATCATACGAAAGGTTTCCTGCATGCTCAGTTCTGGCAAACTGGTGGCTACAAAAGATTAAACGTTGCTTTAACTAGATCAAAAAGGAGAATGCATCTAGTACACACACTATCATTTGAAGAAGTTGAAGCAGTTTGCAGGAAAAAGGAATCACAGGGTGGAGATATAGCAAAAAGTGCCATGATGATGAAAGAGTTTCTTAACTTGGTAAAAAGTAACAGCCAAGGTGTATCACCTCCTAAAATTAATTCACAATTTGACAGCCCTCTTGAGGAAGATTTCTATAAACATCTTCAATTAAAATTTGAGCAACTGAATCGTTTTGCTTTAGTGCCACAAGTTGCCCAAGGGCATTTCAGGATTGATTTCGGAATATATGACAGACAGCAAAATGAGTATGTTTTAGGTATTGAGCTTGATGGGTCTGCTTACCACTCGGGTTCGGAGCAAATATTTTATGATTCGAGAAGGCAGAAAGCTCTTAAGCAGGTGGGGTGGAAAATTCATAGAATTTGGTCAACTGACTGGTTGAAGAATCCGGAGCATGAAACCCAGAAGCTACTTAGAATTATTACAAATATAAACTAACAAATAAGTGTAGCTAAAAATAAAGTCAGAAATATGTATAATAATTGTCTGGTGAGCATAGTGTTTTGGTGCTGGTGCAAGCAGCTCTATCTATTAATTAACCAGAATAGATTTAATGAATAATATCACTAAAGATAACACATACAGTCCCAGTCGGGATTTTTCTATTATTACACTAATACTTGCAAATGCAATAAGCATGTATTTTATCATTGGTCAGGAGTGGTCTTTAGCTCAAACAGTGTGGCTTACTGGTTTGAAAGCATGATAACAGGAGTTTTTAGTTTTTTAAAAATTGCCGACCTAAAGAAGTTCTCAACAAAAGGACTTAAAATAAGTGGTGAAAAAGTGGAACCCGGCAAAAAAACCAGGAAATTCATCGTGTCTTTTTTGCTGTGCATTATGGTGGGGTTCATACTGTTCTTTTATCTTTCCTTATTTTCATGGCAATAAATAATAAAGTTGGGTGGGTATATGTTTTTTAGCAGTAACTGGTTTTACGGCTACCCATACCTCTTCTTTTTTTGCTAACAGAAAATCTGATTCTTCTGGAATTCCCGGAGTAGATTCATTGATTTCCTTGCCATATGCAAGGGTTGCCCCAATATTTATAACTTTGATATTATTTATTAATTTGAGTCAGGAAGGTGGAGTAATCAATGTACAAACCGGTCAACTGCTTGTGTTTTTGATCTTAAAGATGGTAGCAGAAATCATTATGCACATAGTAGAGCATAAATTAAGGTAAA
>CAYMEI010000053.1:0-7089 GCA_964389605.1 uncultured Candidatus Saccharibacteria bacterium
TACCTTTATATTCTACAGGTATGAGAGATTGGGGGCGGGGGTTTTTGTTTTTGTGAAGGGTTTGAGTAACTGTTATTTGTGTTAGTATATACTTGAGGTAATGAACGAAATTCCCAATTATATCTCTGATTCTAATATATCCAAAGGTTCAGATTTTTCTAATCAGGTAAAAAAGGAAAAAGGGAAAAAAAATAAATGGAAATTCTTAAAACTTTCTGCCGTGGCAGCATTTTTTGGTGCAATAGGCTACGGTGGATATGTTATAGCAAGTGGTTTCCTGGGTTTTTCCAATTCTTTTCAACCAAATCTAGATGGGGGTTCTATATTTTTACAAGGTGGAAGTTCTAGTAAAAGTGTTAATCTGGTTGGAGAAGACGATGGAAGGATTAACTTTTTAATGCTTGGGTACGGTGGCAAAGGAAATGAAGGAGAGTATCTGACTGATACAATTATTGCAGGATCTTTTGATCCAATTAATAAAGTGGTTGCTTCTATTAATATACCTAGAGACTTGGCAATAGAAATGCCATATGGATCATGCCAGACAGGGACCAACAAAATTAATACCGTATATACTTTTGCTTTAAACTGTGCAAAAAGAGAATATCCGAATGATAGTAAAAGAGCAGAAGCTGAGGCAAATTCAGTTATCAAATCAACCATAGGAGATATACTGGGAATTAAAGTACATTATTTGATAAAAGCCAACTTTGATGGATTTAGAGATTTTGTTGACACAATTGGAGGGGTTGAAGTGGATGTAGACAGATCTTTTACGGGGTTTTATGGATTGGGTAGTACAAAAAATGGAAAATGCCCCCAGGGTGCAAAACCTGAATATGTTTTTGATGGACTGTACTGCCCTGTAGATTTTGAGAAAGGGTGGCAGGAGATGAAAGGGGAGGAAGCCTTAATGTATGCAAGAATTAGAAAGGTTCCTAACTATATGCCACACCTTCTGGAAGATGGGGATTTTGCAAGATCTGCCAGACAGCAAAAAGTGCTGATGGCAATTAAAGAAAAAGTTTTGTCTACCGACACACTCCTCAACCCCAACAGAATCCAGGAACTCATGTCTGACTTTGGAGATAATATAAAATTTGATCTGAATTTTCAGGAAATACTCAAGCTTATTGAATATGCTAAAGATGTAGATACTTCCAGCATAGAGACATTTGTACTCAGTGATGGAAATTTTGTTTATCAGGACAGTATATATGGACTGGGGTCAGTTGTACTTCCCAGAGATCCTTCGTATAAAGAAATCCAGGATTTCGTATCCGAGATACTCAGGAGACCTCTTTTGCAGAAAGAGGCGGCTACTGTTACAATTTTAAACTCAACGCTTCAGCTAGGTATGGCAGGACAACTGCAAGATATCCTAGAAAATACCGGGTTTAATGTTTTGCAGGTGGGTAACTATACTGAACAGCTAAACAGGACCCTGGTATATGAAAACCTGTCTTCGGGAAAGAGGATTACAAAAACTTTGCTGGTACAAAAACTTAATGATATAGTAAGTGGTGTATCTGCCAAAAGCCCGGATATGAATTTTTCCTTTCCGGAAGACATGGAGATGACAGATTTTACAATTATAATAGGCTCCGACATGGTTGGAGAGATTTAGCCTACGCTCAAGATATCGCCTCAGCCATATAAGTATCGTCATAGACAGGCAGAAGTGTCTTGGATGCTGGTAAATCCACCACCAGCAAGGTAAACTTTTTGCAAGAATTTAAATCAGGCATGGGCAGTTCATCTGCTATAATTACATAAGATTTTTGAGCAAAAGAGTAAAAAAACTCATTTCTGTCATGATCATAGTCCAAAGACTTAAGTCTTTTCTTAAATTCTCTATGTTTTCAGTTAATTTTTCACTTCTAGTTTTTTCACTTCAAAATACTGCACCATCTCAAAAGTAAATCTATCCTATGATCATCAATAAGACTTTAGCATGGTCAAGATAGTTCAATTCAGCAGTCTAATCCACCAGAAGCCTGTTCTGCTGATAGTATTTTGTATGCTTGGGGATAATATATTTAAGTTATACAGCTGGGCGCATATACTTGGAGCTATCACTGCTGAGGTGTCATGGTCTATAATTCCATCTTTCAGGTCCGAAGCAGATTGAGCCGTATCGGACCATTCAATAATCTCAGCATCTAGCTTTGTTAGAAAATCTGAACACTGTTTTAGTGCATGGGGGTGAGAGTATACTTTCTTAATGCTTCTTAATTCTGCCTTACCAAGTAAAAAATGATCAATATCCATTTCAAAGGTGCCTAGCACTTCAAACTTTTCTTTTCCAGCAGTTTTTAATGTTTCTTCCACAAAACCAGCTAGGTTGTTGTAGACTGCAAAGTGTCCCACGGATGCCTTGTGCATTTTCAAGTCTGTGAATACTTTTTCCACAGATCCGGAAGGGAGTAGCTCATATGCTAAATCCTCATATGCCAGGAACTTTTTAACTGCAAGATGATTAAAGCTCCCCACCGATCCCTGCATGGCAATTTGTAGTGGATATATTTTCTTTAAGTAGTTTTTAAGACCCATTCAGTATATCATAAACTTTTTATTTTGATGGTAAAGACATTAGATATGTGCCAGTATAACCTCCTTTTTAACTAGATTATTTTTGTACCCAACCAGCACCCCGCTTTTTGTTGTTTCCTGATAAATCTCTGGAAGTAACTTCGCTGGTCTTATTATATTAAACCCCATAGTTTCAAGTTGTTCTGCAAAAAATGTATCTCTGAATCCTTTTTCTGTTTTGGTGACAGGTAGCACAAAGCATATGAGTGAACCTTTTGAGAGGTAGGTTTTAAAATTAGCAAAACTTTTCTTGTAGATCTTTAAGAGGTAGCTCCTAGTTTCACTGAATTGCTGTATAGTAGCAGGCTTAGAAATTTGAGGTCCCAAAAAGGGTTCGGTTACTATTAAATTTACTTTTTTATTAGCTTTATCAAGGTCTTTCTTTGGGTATCTAGCATCATGTTCAAATAATTTATAGCTTTTAGGGTAATCAAACTCTTCACAAAACCATTCCAGATTTTTGTAACATTTTTCTATTGCTTTTGAGCTTGAATCACTTCCTAGTACGCTTAATCCAACAATCAAGCCTTCCATTAAAATTGTTCCGCTCCCGCAAAAAGGATCATAAAGGACAGAATCTTTTTCAGGCTGGCAAAGATTAATCATTATCTTGGCAACTTTTGGGTTGAGTATCCCATACTCCAGATCTTTATCAGGTCTATTAAAATCTGTTCTGGAGTAAAATTCCAAATCCTGGATGGACACAGTTTGCCCAACTATATATTTTTTAGCCAGTCTGTCATAAAATAAGCATATCTCAAAACCATTGTCTATAACTTTATTATGGAACAAAGAGGCAGTTGATATTTCCCTAGTTTTATTGTCCAAGAACCTTGGTTTAAAGCCTCTGGTTTTCAGGAGTCCTTTTATATGAGTTTTCAGCTTCTTGATTTCAGGTTTTTTGTCTGTGTAGTCAGAGACTGCAAAAATGTTTCCACCCACTTGGCACTCCTGTAGTCTGCTAATAATTTCGGCTTCTTGTGTGCACTCAAACAATACCTTTCCCAGTTTTACAGATCCGCCAAGACTTTTATTCAGATCTGCAATCTGTTTATCAGTGCAATCATTATCCTTTAAATTGAAAGTTATAAAATTTTTATAGAAGTTAACAATTTTTATTTCTTTATTCCTCAAAAGCTCAAAGGCCGAAAGTGCTTTATTAGAACCAAGTACAGAAAATAACACATTCATAGACTAAATAAATTATAAGATTTGAGTATTTTTATAGATTTATGAGTTTTTTAATTTATTGATAGCTTATTGTTGAATGAATAATGTGAACTTTATATTTGTTGTGGGGGGAGTTATTTCTGGTGCAGGAAAAGGGACATTTGCATCTTCCCTAGGCATGCTTTTAAAGGCTAAGGGGTTTTCTGTTGGAATATGCAAGATTGATCCTTATATATCTATGGATGCAGGGAATATGCGACCTACTGTACATGGCGAAGTGTTTGTATCTAAAGACGGCGGAGAGCTGGATCTGGATCTGGGTAACTATGAAAGATTTTTAGACACCGAGATTACAAAGGGGCACAATATAACAACAGGAAAAGTTTATCAGAATATTATAAACAAAGAGAGGAGGCTGGAATTTGGCGGTAATCACGCAGAGGTAATCCCGGATATACCCAATGAAGTTGAGCGCATGATTTCTGATGTAGTTAAGGTAGAGCATGATCCAGAGTTTTTGATAGTTGAACTTGGAGGTACTGTAGGGGATCTCCAGAATGCAGTTTTTGAATATGCACTGGCAGATCTAAGCAGAAAGTTTAACTGCATAACAATACTTATTACTTATATTTTTTATCTGCAATCAGTTGGAGAATTTAAGTCTAAGCCAACACAGCATGCTATGATGGCTCTTAGAAGAGGAGGGCTGAACCCGGAGTTTCTGGTTTGCAGATCAGAAAAAGAAATCCCCCGAAGTATAATTTCTAAAGTTGCAAAGAGGGACTTTATAAAAAATGAAAATGTCTTTGCACTACCAGACTTAAAATCTTCATACCAGGTGCCAATAAGATTACACGAAGAGGGTGTTGTCAGACAAGTAATAAACCATTTTAATTTAAGCCCTAAGCAAGATCCTGAGATTGTGGTTTCAAAGTGGAAAGGTTTTCTGGATAACTTCATGGATCCTGAAAAATGCATTAAAATTGGGCTTATAGAAAAATACAGCGACATTGATGGCTATGAATATAAAGATGCTTTTATGTCAATTAATCATGCTTTAATTTCTGCTGGTGCAAAAGAAAGCGTAAGAGTAGAAGTTGTTCAGATTCCCGCAGGTAAGCTGACAGAGCAAAATATATCCAGCCACTTACAAAAACTTGATGGCGTTATAATTCCTGGGGGTTTTGGGGAGACAGCCGTTGAAGGAAAGATTCTGGCTATTCAGTATGCAAGAGAAAACAACCTTCCATTTTTAGGTATTTGTTATGGAATGCAGTTGGCTGTTGTGGAATTTGCAAGAAATGTCTGTAATTTAACAGATGCCCATACTACCGAGGTTAATAGCAATACCGATCATCCTGTAGTAGATATACTTCCTGATCAGATCCAAAAACTTAGAGATAAACAGTATGGATCATCAATGAGGCTTGGGGAATACACATCTGATGTTAAAAAGAATACAAAGGCATACAATCTGTATAATTCAGAAGCCATAACAGAAAGGCACAGGCACAGGTACGAGGTAAACCCAGAGTACAAAGATATTTTAGTAGGTGGTGGTCTGGTCATATCCGCAGAATCTCCCGATGGTGTACTCACAGAAATTATTGAACTGTATGATCATCCATTTTTTATGGGTGTTCAGTTTCACCCGGAGTTTAAATCCAGACCTTTAAAGCCACACCCTTTTTTTTTAGGGTTAATTCAATCTGCTGTACATGCTGTACAGTTTTCAGAAAAAAAGTAGAATATTCCATGTAAAAAATGCCAGATTATGAATTTACACCAATAGTTGACCCGCAGGGTAGAGTGGCAGGTAAAAAATCAAGAAAAGAGTGTCATAGTAATCCAGATTTAGTACATCCGGTTGTGCACTGCTGGATATTTAATAAACAGGGTCAGGTGCTAATGCAGCAAAGGTCATTCACCAAAGAAACACATCCGGGTGTATGGGATATGAGCTGCGGCGGACATGTAATTGACGGGGAAGATTACGGTGAAAATTATATAAATGTACTTAAAAGAGAGCTTTTAGAAGAGTTGGGAGTTGACGGTGTATATCCTGTTTTTGTAAAAAAATATATTCACCATCAATCAGATCAAACAGAAATGGTATATTTGTACTATGCTGATCTAGACATATCAGAGTCAGATTTTGTATTAAATCACGAGACGGAGCAGGTAAAATGGTTCAATATACCAGAAGCTCAGGAGAGTTACTTACACAAAAAGCTGAATTCAACAGAATATATAATTTATCAGGTGGCAACAATTTTAGTTTTTAGATCTTTTAATAATAGTTAGATATTTTAGTATACTCAGCCATAATTGTTAGATATGTACATAGCCATAGATATAGGGGGGTCTGAAATACGGATTGCCTCTTTTAAAAGTCTTACACATCCAAGACCTTTTAAAAGAACATCTGTTTGTGTAAATGGCTCTTACTATGTAGATATTAATAATATTTTTAAGGCCATTGATGAGCTTGCTGGCATTAACAGGGTTGATGCAGTAGGCATAGGGACTACCGGTGTTTTAGACAAGGATAAATCAAAAATTATAAATTCCACATCTTTACCCAACTGGGAAAATGAGCCAATTAGAGAAGATTTTGAAAACAGATATAAAGTTCAGATTTTTATAGAAAATGATAGTGTGGTTGCGGCTCTGGCTGAATCTCAATATGTTTATGATAACTCTGAAGATTTTTTATTTATAGTATGGGGTAATAGTATTGGTGGAGCAGGGGTCAGAGTGCTTAACAAAAAAATTTTTATAGAATCAATGGAGCCTGCCCATCTGGTTTTATACCCAGAAGGAAAAGAAATATGCTCCTGTGGTCAGATAGGCTGCCTGCACCTATACTGTGGGGCAAGCGGATATAAAGATACATTTGATGAAGATATGGACTCTTTATCTGATGCCCAATGGAAAAAAGTTACAGACAGGTTTGGGTGGGCAATCATGAATCTACTGGTTTGCAGAAATGTTGAAAGGGTTGTTTTTGGAGGCAGAATACCCGAATCCAGAATACCTAGGATTAAGCAGATAAAAAAATATGTTAACGAAAATTTAAAAATATTTACCCCTCCTAAAATAGTAAAATCTAAACTAGGCATAGATGGAGAAATATATGGAGGAATTGCATTAATACACAACAGGATTAATCATAGTCTGTTAAGCTGATATGGAAAAAGGACCAAAACTGAGCGTAATAGAAACTTTTATTATTGAGGAGTCTTTTTATACAGAAGAAACTGTTGGTGGGGTTATAAAACCCACCCAACTATCAACCCTTACCATCCGTTTAATCTTAACTCTGAC
>CAYMEI010000054.1:0-7076 GCA_964389605.1 uncultured Candidatus Saccharibacteria bacterium
TCTGTCTTTGCAAGGTATCAGGCTAAGTTCCTGTTTATCTTTTAGGGGGTGGTATTGTTTTATTTACCAAAATTTCTACTACTATTGGCAAAAAACTCCAAAGATGAATTAAGTTGCCTTTCTTTAAAGTCCGGCCAAGGTATATCAGTAAAATACAATTCAGAATAGGCATTGGTCCAGCTGTAAAAACCTGAAGTTCTCATGTCTTTACCACATCTTACTATTAAATCAGGATCCCCCAGTGCAGATGTTGGCAAGTTTGATTGTATAGAATCTTCATTTACAGCCTCTCCTTTGGCAACTACCCTGCTAACAGCTTCAACAATTTCCCACTTTCCACCATAGTTTAACAAGACCCCCATTTGTCCTCCCGTACAATGATCGGTCTCCTTCATCACATAGTCACATGCCCTTTGTACATTTTCCGGAAGTGCTTTCAGGTTTCCTATAACAAGTACTCTTATGTTGTTTTTTACAAACTCCTGAGCTTTCTTAGAATAAGACTCAACCAGCCTGAACAGGTTACTTATTTCTTTTTCTGGTCTCTTTACGAGGTTTTCGGTACTCATTGCCCAGAAAGATGCGGTTTTGATACCCTTCTTAAAACACAAACTGGCAATTTTCCGCATATTTTCCACCCCCTTGTTATGCCCAACAGTATCAGGCATATACCTAGCTCTGGCCCACCTTCTGTTTCCACTCATTATAAAAGCTATATGTCTAGGTAATTTCAACTCTGAATCCATTTTCTTCTGCAATTATTTTAAAATTTAATTTTGAACCCCCCTCTAAATATTCATTGAACTCAAAAGCAACTAAGTTACCATTATCTAACAAAAATTCTGTTTTTTGCAAATCTATTGTATTTGCAGACTCTATAAAAATGCAGTTATCTATTGTACAACCAACTCTTTCTGCAGGAAATACATCAGGGAAATCTCCAATGACATAAAAACTTAAATTCTCCTGAAGGAACACCTTCTGGAATTTATCGGAATTCAATAAAATGAAATCTCCGGTTTTATAATAATTGGTTTTAATAAAGTCTAAAATCCTAAGATCTGAAAGATACTCTGATCTTACTAAGATACATCTGTCTACTGTTGCCAGCCCTTCTATATAAAATCTGCCTGAATAGCAATCCCCGGAATTTAGGTACCGGCTATTGCTTATATGCTCTGAAACAATTTTATTACCCTCTTTTTTAAAATTAAGTAAACCAAGTTTGTATATCTCTATACCCCCCGGCAGATTTTGATCAAAATAATGATTCGGATTTATAGCTCCATCAGATTCATTTTGAATGCCGATCACCTCAAAATCATCTGCATCAATCTGAGACAGAGATTTTTTATACTCCAGCTCCGGTATACCTCCTGAGCTTGAACTAAAAAGTGCAATCTCCTCCTGTCCAATCAAAAAATAATCACCCTCGCCCGTTACCCCCACACCTCTTAGATTATCCATACTATGATCAATATTTAGTATATCAAAGCTGGACAGCCTGTGCTCAGTCTGTATACTAGAAAAGCCCAGACTATCAGTATAGGTAAGCAGTACAGTGTTTTTGGGTACTAACTCAAAAAAGTGATCAAGCTTTTCTGTGGCAGACAAATCAACAACTAAGAGTGTAGCCAATAAAGCAAGTATAATAAATTTTTTTACCAATCACATAAAAATTACTTTATTAAAAAACATTTTGTCAAATTTTTAAAAGGGTCTATGAAATTCTGCAAAGTAAATTATAATGATTTGAATTAATGCAGAGAAAGGTACCCCAAAATATAGACATCCAGGACAAGATTATTTGGAAGCTTGGACCAAAGCACTTAATCATAGCAATGATTTTTGCCGGAATTGCTGCATTTTTTGCAACAATACTTGAGATGTCCAATCCATTCAACTGGGTGTATATTGTTATTGTTATAGCACTAGGCGCAATTTTTGTTTTAATGAAACCGCTGGATCTGGAGTTTGAACAGTTTTTGCTTGTAGCAATCAGGTACATATTAAAAGCCAAGAAAAGGATATGGTACAAAGTTCCGGATAATGTTAAGTTTGTAGATGATTCAAAAGCCAATCAATCAGAGCAAGACTGGTCTAGGCTTAAGAAAGTGAGCGGAGACATAGGAGAGATAACTAGAATACTGGACACGGGGGGGCTTTCGGCATCCAGGCAATTTACGAGAGGAGTGTTAAACAAGAGTGATGACTTTGAATTCAGAGGTATTGTAACAGTTGAGTCGGATAACTCTTATTCAGATTTTAGTATGGATTTGGACCCCGAATACAGCCTGGGTGCAGTATTTAGTAGTGCAGAGGTACTAGGGAAACAGAAAAACATAGTTGATGGTGCATTTATACCAGACTCTGCTGCTAACTCAGGTAAATCTTCTGATAATACATCACAACAGGACAGCGAAGAAGGCGAAGATGATCCGATGGATGATCCAATGAGTGGATTTTTTAAGAACCCCTATCAGGAAGATAAAAAAACTGACTCCGAGAATGAAGAAAGGGCTGGAATTAACTCAGACGACCCAGATTCCAGATTAGCGGATAATAAAATATCAAGTGACCAGACAGGTAATTCTGTAGATACAGACAAAGATAAAGCAAAAGATTCAATCAGCTTAAATCCCTTGGAAGGCATACTGGACACTGACAGAAAGACGAAAGAGCGGTCAGAACAGATGGCTTCTGTGCCTCAAGAAAATATTTCTCAGAAAAATAATGGTGAGAACAAGGAAATGTCTACTGAAGAAGTAGAATACAAGAGAATACACGGAGATAAAACTGAAGAAGATATATATAATGGTTTTGAGATTGACCTGACAGAACTCACTAAAGAGCTGGAGCAGGTGTCTAGTGATGATAAGAATTCCACAACAAAATCAGGGGTCAAAAAAGACGCCAGAGAAGATTCAGGTAATCTAGAGATTCAAAGCAACAATACAGCAAAACAGCATAGTACATATGCTCAGAATGGACAGGATGATACACAGCCACCGAAAAACACCCCAGTAAAAAAGACGAAAGGCAATCCTGACAGCAAAGACAATGAAGAGGACTGCTTAAACAATTTAACAATTGATGTAAAATTATAAGAACACCATGGCTATAAAACCAACAAAAAAAACAAGCACACAAGTATATTTAGAAATAAGCACAATAAGAGACAGTATTATAATATTGAAAAATGGGGAATATAGATTGATATTGGAAGCCACCGGTGTTAACTTTTTTTTAAGATCGGCAGAAGAGCAAAATTCAGTTATTGGAGGTTTTGCCAGTTTTTTGAACTCATTGACTACGCAAGTACAGATAGTAGTTCAATCAAGATATATAGATTTGGATTACTATATAAGTGATCTCAGAAATAGAATAAACAGACAGGCAAATCCTTTTTTGGTGGAACAAACTTCCCATTATGCTACTTTTATTGAACAGATGATAGAACAAATAAATGTTATGGAAAAAAGATTTTTTGTGATTATTCCATATATACCATCAGATGCAATAAAAATTGGTTTTTTTGGCAAAATAATGGATGCTTTTAATCCTGCAAGGCAAATAATCAGAAAGCAAAGTGAGTTTGAAAAGAATAAAATAGAGATAAAAACAAAGGCAGATCAAATAGCCGCCGGGCTTGCTTCAATGAGTATATCTACAAAGATAATAAATACCCAAGAAATAATAGATCTATTTTACAGATCTTACAATCCTAACTCCAGCCAAAAGCAAAAGTTAACCAACACTGCAGGGCTGGATGCGGATATAATATTAGGAAAAAGTGCTAAAAAAGAAATTCCCGAAAGTAGAATTTTTGCAAATGAGACAATATAAGTAAAAAGTATGTTTGGCTTTGGTAAAAAAAAGAAAGAGGAGGCGAAAAAGGAGGCAAGAGAAGAAGATACGAAAAATTCTGGTGCTACAGACAGCATATCAATTGAAACAATTGATACAAAAGAAGTATCCAGAAAATCAGGAGATGATATAGACGGTGGACATTTATCACAAGATAAGAAGGATATAGATAGTTTTACAAAAAAACAAATAGTTGAAGCAGAAAAAGAGTTTCAGAAAGGTACAGTTATAATTAGAGATATCATAGCTCCAAGTGCCCTGCAAATTAATTTTGATCACCTGTTACTGGAAAATAAGTATGTCAGGACTATGTATGTTATCACATACCCAAGGTACCTTTATACTAACTGGCTTGCCCCCATTATTAACTATGATGTCAGCCTAGATGTATCGCTTTTTATAGTACCTCAGGATAATGCAGAAATGATGAAATTTTTGCAAAAAAAGGCAGGAGAAATTGGATCACAGCTAAGGATTGATTACGAGAAGGGAAAGCCAAGAGATCCAGAGAGGGAAATAGCACTGCAGGATGTAGAGGAGCTGAGAGACAAACTTGCCTCTGGTCAGAATAAACTATTTCACTCTGCCCTGTACTTTACTATTTTTGCAGATAGTCTGGATGAACTGAATGTACTCACCAAAAGACTGGAAACTAATCTGGCAGGTAATTTAATCTATCAAAAGCCTGCTTCTTTGAGAATGGAAGATGGACTAACCTCTACTTTACCACTTTGTCTGGATGAACTAGGTATTTATAGAAATATGGACACCGAAGCTCTTTCTACATTTTTCTTGCTTTCCAGCTCAGACCTGACACAGAATAAGGGCGTACTTTATGGTATAAATATGCATAATAATGGACTTGTGTTGTTTGACAGATACTCAATGCAAAATGCCAACATGGTTGTTTTTGCTACTTCTGGTGCAGGTAAGAGTTATACTGTAAAAGTTGAGATTATAAGACAGCTCATGTTTGGTACTGAAGTTTTTATAATTGATCCCGAAGGTGAATACAAGCTAATATCTGAAAATCTTGGCGGAAGCTACATAAAAATTTCTTTAAATTCAACAAGCAGGATTAATCCGTTCGACTTGCCTGAGGCAGTAGACGATGAAGATGTGTCAGCCATGAGAGCATCAATCGTTGCACTACAGGGTCTTTTAAAAGTTATGATGGGAGATATGTCACCACTTGAAGGCTCCATACTAGATAAAGCCCTGTATGACACATATGCGAGTGCCGGCATTACAGATGACCCGGATACACATAGTAGACCCATGCCAACTATGGAGAATCTTCAGAGGATTTTAGCCCAAACAGTTGGGGGGGAAAACATGGCAGCGAAACTGGAAAAATATACAACCGGATCTTTTGCAGGACTCTTTAACCAGCCTACAAATGTAGACCTAGGTAGACAGCTTGTCGTATTTGACACCAGAGATCTGGAAGATGTGTTGAGACCAGTTGGTATGTATGTAGTTTTAAATTACATATGGAACCAGGTTAAGCGAGAAAGGAAGAGGAGGATGCTTGCAGTAGACGAAGCATGGATTTTAATGCAGTATGAAGAGTCAGCCAAGTTTATGTTTTCGGTGGCAAAGAGAGCAAGAAAGTACTGGCTTGGCTTGACAACAATTTCCCAAGATGTAAATGACTTTTTAGGTAATAAATATGGTAAAAGTGTTGTAACTAATTCGGCAATCCAATTGCTTTTGAGGCAATCAACTGCTGCAATAGACCATCTGCAGGATATTTTTAAGTTAACCCAGAGAGAAAAAGAATTCTTGTTATCAGCAGAAACAGGTACCGGACTGTTTTTTGCTGGGCAGGCGCATGTTGCCGTGCAGATTCTGGCTAACTACCTAGAGCATCAGCTGGTAACAACCAACCCTCAGGAGTTAGCCCAAAGAGGGATAATATAACAAAAAAATCTATAAAATTGCTTAAAGTACTCTAGAATAAGCATGTGGAAATATTTTATACTTACTTTGTCACCCCATTCCTGAATATAGCAATATTAATTTATTCAACCATAGGGTTTTCCAATCTTGGTATAACAGTTATAATAATGACTATTATCATGAGATTGTTTTTACTGCCCGTATCTATATCTTCTAGTAAAATTGAATTAAAGCTAAAAGAACTTGAGTCAGAAATACTAAAGATTGAAGGTAGTACCACAAACCCACAGACTCGCAAAGAAAAATTGAACCATCTATTTAAGAGTAACAAGATTGACCCATATAAAGACACTCTGTCTCTTGGGGTGCAGGTTTTTTTTGGGTTCCTTTTATATTTTAGCTTTAAGCTAATATACAACGACGATTACAAAAATAATATCTATGACTTTTTGGAGGGTCTGATACCGGACACAGTGGACACCTCTTTTCTTGGCATAGATCTTAGCAGACCAGATTTCAACCTATCAGTAATAGCATCAGCTCTACTATTCCTATTCCTGTTCTTTCAAAGTGGGAAAATAGTGGAAAAAGGAACATCAACATTTAGTTATAAATACTACAACTTATTAATGCCCATACTGGTTTTTGGTATTTTAAGCATACTATCTGCCACTAAGGCTATTTTCTTAATGGTTAGTGCATTATTTAGTGTTATCATCAGATTCTGGGTGAATTTTACCTCCAGGAAATCTATTAGAGAAAGCCTGCAAAATGTAAGCGATTACCCAAAAAAATAACCCCACCTGTATCACCTCACCATCAACAGTTCCTGTTATCTCATATCTTCTCTGCTCTGTATCCCCAGCATTGCTGTCTTACTCTCACCCACAAATCATCGCTTTCTATTTAAGGGTATACTACTGTAGGGGCGGACACATGTGTCCGCCCCTACAACCGTAAGGTGTAACCGCTTAAGGCGTGCTTTAGCCACCTGCGAAGGTTCTGAGAAGGGGAATTGCTTTGCTATTATCACTTGAATATATAGAAGGGGGCACCAGAATTTCCCTCTTGAGGGGTGGCACCAATAAGTGATGGGGTGGATAAAACAGTATTGGGTGGATACGCATATTTGTGTCTGCAATAATACTCTAAGGTTGGGCGGACACGGATCCGCCCCTGCAGTAATGATGGAAGTGTAGCAGGGAACAAAAGTCTTGTTCCCTGCTGTAATATAATTAGATGTTAAGATAAAATACAGCAAACTCAAAACAAAACTTCTAAATTTTGCACTCAAATTTCCTCGATTT
>CAYMEI010000055.1:0-6934 GCA_964389605.1 uncultured Candidatus Saccharibacteria bacterium
TCATCTATAAGGCTAAAATCTGTATTAAAAAAACTGTCTACACGGTCAGAAACATTTTTTAATAACCGATCTCTTGAGGGATTCATTACAATATTGTATGTTTTAAATATTTCCCGTTTTTCCTGGTTGAATTCATAGATACTTTTCCCTGTTAAAATCAAGACTTCCAGTGCCCTTGCAAGTCTTACTTTGTTGTGCCTGTCTATCCTTGAGAGCGTCAGGCTGTCCAGTCGATTTACAATATCTTCTTTGCACAGTTTTTCCAGTTCCATCCTGAGATATTTATCTGATGGTGGAAATCTGGAGTGATATTTTACGCTGTCATAAAAAAAGCCTGTCCCAACAGTAAAAATTAGATAATAGTCTTGGTTTATAAGATCATCTATAGTGTTCATGCTGTAGTTTCTAAAATCCAAGACAGAAAAATCATCTCTGGAGATTGTCACAAAATCAGTCAAAAAAGCCGGGTGGTCTGTCTTTCCTGTTGCCACACTTAGTTCTTTGTATACCTGCCTTGAGTCAATACTCAGTATGGCAACTTTTTTATTACTATTTATTTTTTCAACAAGTGCTTTAATCTTAATTGCTGTGGCAGTCTTTCCAGAAGCAGTAGGACCAAAAATTGAAATGGCTATATTTTCATCTATAATTTTTTGAAGTAGGTTCTGATTGAGATGATTCAAGTCATAAATGATATAAATTTCTATGATGAAATAACAAAAAATAAGGTGTCGGTGGTATTCTTTTTAGATGATATCACCAATGCCAGTAGTCTTGAAAAATATCTTCTGGACAGGATCCCGGAGGAAAGATTGGGTAAAATTAAGATTTTTATATGCTTTGTAGGTTTATCACCAACAGTCAGGAAGCAGGAAAATATAAAAGTTATCCCTACAGTAAAATTGTATGAAGAAGGTAGACCAAAGTCTTCTTCTGAACAATTTTTGAGCCATAGTAATATAATGAGTTTCATTAAGAAGTTAAACAGCGAATTGATTGGTCAATGAAAGCAAGAAAAGTCATTTTTTCAGTATTCCTGATATTTATTCTGGGTGCTTTTCAATTAAAAGGTTGTGGTGGGGGCGATGCCAGCATTTCTTCTGAGTGTGAAGGATTAAGAAAAGAGGATTACGATCTTACTTACTGGAGAGTCTGGGAGGACCAGACAATGATGGATGAAATTATTAAAATGTATGAAGAAAGAAATCCTGAGGCCAATATAAGGGTCGTGACCAAAGATGCATCAACTATATATGAAGAATATGAACAGAGCTTGATAAATGGTACCCCTCCAGATTTAATAAGTATTAGAAATGACTGGTTTGCAGATCTTGCACCTAAGTTACAACCTACAGACCCTTCGCTTTGGGGGCAGGATGTGATGGATAGAGTGCTGGAAAAAAACGATCTGTATTCTAGGTGTGGTCTGGAGCCAAAAATTAATAATCTGGAGGCCATTATATCACCCACAGAAGTAAGAAGAAATTTTTCCAGTACTATATACAACGATCTGGTAGTTAAGGGTAGGGTGCTAGGGGTGTCTTTATATGTGCAACCCCTAGTTTTATATTATAATAAAGATTTATTTCAGTCAGCCAATCCTCCAATATTGGAGCCACCAAAAACATGGGAAGAGCTTAGGGACTACTCAAGACGTATCACAAGAGATGTCAACGGAAGAAGACCCGGAGAAATTGGCTTTAACCCAAATAATTTATCTGTAGCAGGTGCCGCGCTTGGATATAACAGTAGTACTATTAACAGAGCAACGGACATTCTGTCAGCAATGCTTATGCAGGCCGGGATAAACATGGTTAACAGGAGTGCAACGGTGCCCACATTTAACCAGTCAACAACTCCAATCACTCCAGAGTATGTTCTAGATCTGTACACAAGCTTTGCAGATCCAAATTCATCTAACTATTCTTACAGCGTATTGTTTAATAATTCTTCAGGTGCCGATCAGGCATTTAGAGATGGTAAGATTGGTATGATTATAAATTATCCCCATAAATTACAGGGTGGGGAGCTTGGATACTGGGATGCATCGAGATCCATTAATTTTGAAACAGGCAGGGTGCCTAGATTTGAGCTGGGCGTATCAGAGGTTCCCCGATTTGCTCAAAATGGAATTGATCTAACTTACAGTAGCTATTTTGCAGAAGCCGTCACTTCTCGTAACAGAATCAAGGAGTCCTGGGATTTTTTACGATTTGTCAGCTCAATAGATTTTGATGAGTATACCCATAGTCCGGCATATGTATTTGCATCCAGAACAAATTTACCAACAGCTATTATATCAGATGGGTTTTTAAAAGAACAGCAGGATCTGGTATTCAGCAGGTTTTCCAGCAGGATAAATCTAGAAACCGGAGAACCTCTGTTGAAGGTGGCCATACAGGAGACACTGGAGTCACAGAGCTATCAGAAAAGAAGCTATAAAGACTTTGAATCCAAAATTGATGATATGATCCTGTCTGTAAACTTGTTCAAAAACCCGTTTGCCGTGTCAGACAGATTTGGTGTGGTAAGCCTTCCAATAGGGGATGCCATAGACAAAGCCATACAGGAGATTGCCCAAATTTCTAACTAGAGAGTGTTGTGATTCAAAAATAATCAAGTGTAACCTTCTTTATTGCTGTTTGATAGAATAGCAATTAATAAATAGTGAGCACACAGGTAATCAGATTTATTTAAATCTAGCTGGCTTATTTAGAAATACTGCTTTAGGACCATGGTTTCAGACTCAGTAGAACTTTTGCCTGCTCCTGGTATGTACAGTTACTATATAGATTTTTTATCTTTTTGGATATTTAAGATCTTTTGCTTTTAGAGGGCGGGGAAACCCCACCCCTGTAATTATATAATAGCAGCGAAGCTAATTCCCCTTCTCAATTATACGGTGACTATAGAAGCGAAGCTATTCCCCTCTCGTAACCTTAACAGGCGGCTCGCACTTCATTAGTGCGGCTAAACGCACAGAACTGCTCTGCACAGCCTTAAGCGGTTATAGGAGTGGTAGGTGTATCCTGACAGGGTATGATTTACTATGATTATATTTATATATTTTATTTTAACATCTAATTATATTACAATAGGGAACAAAAATTTTTGCTCCCTGTTGTGTGTTAGCTCTCCTGAAACTTTAAAGGGGGTGGGGTTATCCCACCCATGTAGTAGTTCTGTCAAGTAGCAAATAGTTTTGGTTTTTAAAATGTGAGTAAGGGTGAGGATAAAACTCAAGAGAAAGCGGAATGGCTTAGCCTCGTTCATTTATCTAAAGAGTATAGTAATTATCTGCTTAATGTTTTTAAAGATGCGTGGGATAGCATGAGGGTGGAAGATTATCTGAAGAAGAGTATTTGAAAGCCTAAGTTTTCCTGATTGACTGAATCAAGTTGGCCACAAGTGCCGTCCATCCTGTCTGGTGACTTGCACCAAGACCTTTTCCTGTGTCTCCATGAAAATATTCATGAAATAAAAGCGAAGAGGGTTTATCTGAATCAGAAATAGCTTTTTCTTTACCATCTTGGTATGGTCTGTTTTTATTATTACCCTCTTTAAATATATTTATCAACCTTTTTGATAATTCTTTACTTACATCATGTAAATTTAAAAATAAACCTGAACTACTTGGGTATTCAACAGCAAAATCATTCCCAAAGTAATTATAAAACTCTTTTAAAGACTGGATTAAAAGATAATTTATTGGAAGCCATACTGGTCCTCTCCAGTTAGAATTACCGCCAAATACTCTGTCAGAAGATTCTCCTGGCTGATAATTAATCTTATATTTCTTTCCCTCTACTTCTAGGTAGTAGGGTTTTTTGCTGTGGACTTTAGACATAGATCTAATTCCAAAAGCACTCAGAAACTCTGATTCATCCAGCATGGTTTTCAGCACCTGCTTCAGCTTAAACTGATCAACTATTGAAAGTAGTTTTCTGTCATTTTCACCTTCCAATCTTAGACTGAAAACATTTTGTGTCAGATCTGGTCTGTGTTTTATGAACCATCTTATTTTATTTCTTAAGTCAGGCAGGTTTTCCAGATTATCTGGATTAAGAGTTCTGACTGCAAAAAGTGGAATAAGCCCAACTATTGATCTGGTTTTTAAAGGAATTCTGATTCCGTTGTGCAAATTTAATACATCATAGTAAAAACCATCTTCTTCATTCCATAAACCTCCATCCCGTCCGTTTATTGCATCTGCAATATATAAAAAATGCTCAAAAAATTTCACTGCCATATCCTCGTATACCCGGTTTTCTTTTGCCAGCTCTACTGCAATAGAAAACATATCAAGACAGTACATTCCCATCCAGCTTGTTCCATCAGATTGGCTAATATGACTGCCAGTGGGTAAACTGGAGCTTCTATCAAAAACCCCGATATTATCCAGACCTAGAAATCCTCCCTGAAATATATTATTCCCTGATTCGTCTTTTCTGTTAACCCACCATGTAAAATTTAATAAAAGTTTTTGGAAGACTCTTTCTAGGAATACTCTATCTCCTTTGCCTTTTTTCTTCTTTTCGGATGTATATACTTGGTAAGTTGCCCATGCATGAACCGGGGGATTTACATCAGAAAAATTCCATTCATATGCAGGTATTTGTCCATTTGGATGCATAAACCACTCCCTTGTTAAGATATCCAGCTGGTTTTTTGCAAAGTCTATATCAACCAGAGCCAGTGCAACCGCATGAAATGCTGTATCCCATGCAGCAAACCAAGGATATTCCCACTTATCAGGCATAGACATGACATTTTTTGTATCAAGCCTTCTCCAGTTATAATTTCTGACATTTTCCATGCCAGAATGTGGAGGTGGATTAATTATATCCCCACTTTTCCACTTATTGATTGAATAGTTATAAAACTGCTTGTTCCACAAAAGACCAGATAGAGCCTGCCTTTGTATATTTAATTCTTCTGCTGTTCTGCCTTTTAAAATTGAATTATAAAATATATCTGCCTCTGCAGTTCTTTCTTTAAAAACAGTTTTAAAATCTTTCCCCAGCGGATCAATCGCCTTGCTGGTATTACTTAATTTTAACCTTAAAATCTTAGTTTTTCCTGGTTCAATTTTTAAATCATATCGTGTAGCTACTTTTGTACCGCCCTTTGCAGAATCAAAAGATACTGAGTCTTCTTTTTTTGTAATATATTCATTAATACTGTCTTTTGCCAGCCTTACCGCAGATTTTCCTTCCCGTGTCTTAGTAAAGTTAGTTTCATTTTCTGTAAACAGCACCTCATCTGGTTTTTGAGCATAAAACCACATTCTTGAATTCATGTAAGGGTGAAATGCCTCAAGGTAAACCAGTTTTTTATAATCATTTTCTGGTTTATGTATTAATGGTCTTGGTTTATTACTCCAGCTCCATGTATTTCTAAACCATAAAGTTGGCAGGACATCCAGCTGGGCAGTTTGCTTTGAAACATTTGTGATGCTGATTTTTACCAGTATATCTTCGGCGGATTCTTTTGCATATTCAATTATTATATTCCAGTAACCATCATCAAATGCACCGGTATCGGTAATTTCAAATTCCGGGATTTCGAGTCTGCCTTTATTTTTTTCTCTAAGCTCTTTGTATGGGAATGCTTTTTGCGGATACTTGTACAAATACTTCATATAAGAATGCGTAGGAGTGCTATCTAGGTAATAATAAAGTTCTTTTACATCTTCTCCATGTAATCCTTCCGGAGAACTAAGCCCAAACAGTCTTTCTTTTAAGACAGGATCTCTTTTGTTCCAGAAAGAAACAGAGAAGCACAAAAACTGTTCTTCATCAGATATACCTGCAATTCCATCTTCTCCCCACCTGTAGGCTTTATAAATAGCATCTTCATAACTTACATATTCCCATGCACTGCCATCTACACTGTAGTCTTCTCTTGCCGTTCCCCACTGTCTTTCGCTTAAGTATGGTCCCCATTTTTTCCAGTTTATTTTTAAAATTTCAGATAATCTTTCTTCTTCTGCATTCATTGGCGTTTTTTTCTGTTCTTACACTAAAAGAACCTTTTGCATTTTTACAGCTTGGATTAATTAAGTACCTGTTTAGTATTTTATCAGTTTGAAAATACTAGGTATAGATCCAGGTATAGCAAAGGTAGGTATATCTATTATAAACAGTGATAGCCTGAGAGTTGAGCACTCTGAATGTTTTGTAACCAACAAAAAATTTAAACATGGAGAAAGATTATGGCAGATCTCTCAGAAAATATCAGAAGTTATTAATCAATTTAGTCCAGACATATCTGTTATTGAAAAACTGTTTTTTAATCAAAGTGTGACCAATGCTTTAAGGGTATCAGAAAGCAGGGGTGTGATTTTGCTTGAGCTGACAAAAAAAGAAATCGATGTGTTTGAATATACTCCTTTGCAGGTAAAGCTTAGGTTGACTGGATATGGAAGGGCTACAAAGAAGGATATTATTTTGAAGATTTTTGATATTTTAAGTGTGGATGTTTTTTTAAAAAATGATGATGAGGCAGATAGTCTGGCACTGGCACTTTGCTATATTTTTGATTTAAACGAAAATAAAAATCTGCTTAAAAAAATTAGGCAGATAGTAAAAGTTGAACTCTTACAAAAGCCTGCAGAGCAAAAAAAGGCAAGAGTACCCAGAAATATTGATTCATTGAATCAGTTGATATTGTGAAAATGTGAATTATAGATAAGTCTAATTTAACATATGTGGGATGATGCCCAATATTGGCTACCAGTAGTGCTTCAAAAAGAAGCGCTGTCTGCAGACTTTTTATTTGATGACAATTTAAAAGTAATTGAACATTGTGTGTACTAGGTAAAAATACAAGGCATGCCCATGCAATTTTTTTGTCCGCATATACTTTTTCTTAAATATTTTATAAAACCCACCCAACTATCAACCCTTACCATCCGTTTAATCTTAACTCTGAC
>CAYMEI010000056.1:0-6613 GCA_964389605.1 uncultured Candidatus Saccharibacteria bacterium
TTTGGGTAGTTTATAGTGGTTGTGTGCCAGTGGTTTGTGGGGGTTGGTAGTACCAAGTTTAAATAAAAGTATTCTGGCTGCAAATCTATTTTCTGTGCCATATCAAACAACGAATTTGTCCAGTTTATTCCTTCAAGCTTTTTTATGGGCTCATCTATCACACAACACGGAACTATTGTAAAGTTTTTCTTAAATTTTTGTGATGCTTCGAGTACTTTAATCATACACCCATGCCCATGTAAGGATAGTAAAAGATTAAAATCCTCAGCCATTTCAGGCTCAAAATTTTTCTTAATACTGGGAACTTTTTCCTGAGGAATCTTTATTCTCTCTCCGTCAAGTGATTTAAACTTCTAGGGAAGTTCAAGCTCCCACGGGTCAATAACAACAGATTTAAAACCGCTCTGATTTAAAAGGTGTGTCAGCAACCCATGACCACCTGCAATATCTGCCACTTTGCATGCCGGGAACTTGTTAATAATAAATTCCGCCATTAACTGAAAGCGGAATTTTTTCATTAAATATTTTGGTGAGTCTTTCTTTGGCATCTTTAATCATTTTTCATAAAAAAGTAATATCAGGCATAAGTTTAACAAAACTGTATTCATATTGAAAAAAGCAAACAGGTACTATAATATTTGTGAGTTGTCTTATATTTTAAGATTAAAATTTATAAATAAATTGCACCACCTAGCTTAAGGCTGGGTGTTTTATTAATTACTAATACTGCTTGGCCTGCTTTTGCAAAGGCGGGTTTTTAAACATTTTTACAAAAAGTTAATTTAATTATGAAATAATGAAAAATTCAAAACTATCTAATACACCCCCAAGAGGTACAAGCGACTGGTTTCCTGAAGATATGCAGGTGCGACAGTTTATTTTTAATACATGGAGGAGGGTTTGTAAGAGCCTTGGGTACAAGGAATACCTGACACCAATCCTTGAAAATGCAGAAATTTACAGAGCAAAATCTGGGGAAGATGTTGGGGGAACAGAGCTTTTAACTTTTAAAAAGGGAGATGAAGAGCTGGCAATAAGACCAGAAATGACCCCTTCTGTTACCAGAATGGCTACCAGAATTTATAATGGTGCCTTAAAACCTTTAAAGCTTTTTTCTATTGCTAATTTTTACAGGTATCAAAAACCACAAAGAGGAAGAAGCAGGGAATTCTGGCAGTTAAATTATGATATTTTTGGATCGGATTCTTTAAATGCAGATGTAGAGATAATCCAGATTGGTCTTAAGATAATGCTTTCTTTCAATCCACCTGAGGGCTCTTTTGTGGTATATATAAACAATCGCAAGTTAATTAATTCAGTTCTTGAAAAAGCAGTGGGCAGGGGGGATAAATTACAGAAACTGGTAGCCAGAGTGATGGACAAGTGGGACAAGCTGAGCAGAGAAGAATTTATTAACCGTCTTAAAGAAATCGGACTGACAGATGAATCTATAAATATTGTGGTTCTGTTTATGGAAAGCGGGACAGCGGAGGAGTTGAAAAATAATATTCCGGACATGTCAGACTCAGAAGGACTTAAGGAAACAGAGGAGATTATGCAAAAACTTACAGGACTGGGATACGGGGATTGGATTACATTTCAGCCCAATGTAATCAGAGGTTTTGATTATTATGATGGTATGGTTTTTGAGGTGTTTGACAACAGCCCAGACAATAACAGGTCATTATTTGGGGGAGGCAGATATAATGGGCTGGCTCAGGTTTTTGGATCCGAGCAGTTTCCTGCTGTCGGGTGTGCACCCGGAGATGTACCTCTGGTGCTGTTTTTAGAAGCATGGGATCTTCTTGATAGCATAAAAAATCAATCTAGGGATATACTCTATTACCTGCCTTTACTGGAAAGTGATAATTATCTGGACATACAGAAAATAGGTCAGGAGCTTGTAATTTCTGGGAATATTATAGAAACTGGTTTTGAGGTGCAGTCTTTTAAAAAAGCTTTGGAGTATGCAAACAAAAGAAATGCCAATTTTGTAGTTATTCTTGGAGAAGAAGAAAAAGCTAATGGGATTTTTAAAGTAAAGAACATGTTGACAGGAGAAGAGAATTCGTCTGTATTGTTAAGCTAGCTCATTTAACAGCACTAAGAAGAGAGCTGGTCAATCATCTCTTTAAAGCCACCCCCGCTCCATCTCTTAATCTCTTCTTTGCCGGAATTTAATAGAACAAAAGAGTTTTTATAGTATACATTATATTTATCCTGCAGGTCTTTTTTCTCCTCTAAATTAATCTCTAATACTACTAGGTCATCTGGTATTTTGTCAGGATTATTTATAAATACATCTAATAACCTGTTGCATTCGTTGCAATTTGGTCCTGTAAAAAATAATAGTATATTTTGATCGTTTGAAATATTATCTACTATCTCAGAAGAATATTCATGAAAGGCTCCTCCGTCTACCCGCTCTTTTGCACTACCAAAGCAACCGGTCAAAAAGATAGCTGAAAATATTATAAACTTTAGTTTGAATCTGTTATGCAAGTCTCTTAACAGTAGCATACCTGCTATTAAAGTAAAATTTACCCTTCATGTTTTCTAAATTTAACCTGAGGATCCCGATCCATCATATTGTAAAAAAATTTAAATAAGGGCTTGTACATTAGCCTTTCCATCCTAGTTTTAGTATTATTATTACTAAAATAGTCCACCATTTCCGTGGCTCTTTTGTCTGCCAGAAGTCTGCTTTTTGCAATACGAAAATCCATAAATTTACCGTTCCTGAATAAAAAAATCAATGAACCAAAATAAAAATTAAATAGTTTTCTGGAAAAGTCTCCATTTTCAAATCGTCGCATTCCCCTGTCTACTCTTTCTGTGGATAACATTTCAAGCTTATCAGCTTCCGAAAAAACAAGCTGAGATGCACTCTTTTCTTTCTTGAAAACCCCGTATATTTCTTCATTAGATTTGACCATATCCACAACATCTTGTGTTATACTTGGGGGCATATTGTGCAATCTGAAATACTGCTTTATCTTTTTTGCACTCATTATTCCATCTAGGATCGGCTGAAGTACAATATATGTTTTGATAGACTCTCTGGAAGTATCGTGCCACAGACACGCCATTTTAAGTATATCAAGGTTAATATTACCGTGTTCTTCATGTATACTACCTGCAAGCTCTTGAGCTGTATTCCATGTCTCTAACACATGTTTTTCATCATGAAAAGGGTCGTAGACTCTTGACATAATCTCAAGAGCCTGTTCCTCCAAATTCTTAAATTTTTCTTTGTAATTACTGTAATCAATCATTTGCTAAAAGAATCTACGGTATATATCAGGCAATATATTAATAATGCAGTTTTTAAAATTTTCAAAAGAATATCTGGCTGTAGATTCAAATATCTGGTGTGGATCAAAATAGTCCTGCTCCAGCAAAAATTTCTCTATTGTGCTTTTGATTTGCAAAGGGTCCTGCGTCTTAAAAAACAATCCATTCAACCCCTCTTCTATTGTCTCTCTGAAGCCACCATCCTGCAGAACTATAGCAGGCTTACCAAAAGAGTTTGCCTCTACTGGAACAATACCAAAATCTTCAATAACAGCCGACACAAGTGCTTTACAGTTCTGGTAATAATGGACCAGCTCCTTATCTGTTATGTATCCCAGAAACGATACATTGTCTGGTGCCTGTTTTTTTAAATTATCTTTTTCTGGACCTTCTCCTGCAATTATCAATCGTTCACTAGGAAGCATCCTAAAGGTTTCGAGAAGTAAGTTAATTTTTTTAAACTTGGTTAGATAACTTACACATAAAAAATACTCTCCTTTATTAAAAGACACTCTGCTCTGGTCTGTATTTAAATCTACAGGTGGGTATATCAACTCAGAATCCCTGTAATAGTACTTTTTTATTCTCTTCTTTACAGTAAGGGAATTAGCAACCAGAAGATCTGGTCTTTGAGCTAAGATAAAATCATGCATTTGCAATCTTTGAAGTCTTTTTTGTATGAAAAATCTCTTGAGCCTGCTTCCGGCCTTCTCTTTTGCATAATCAAAATGATAGTCCCATAAGTACCTGGTAGGCGAGTGAATGTAGCTTATGTGATATGATCCTTCTGGTATAATAACCCCTTTCATGAATGAGTTACTACTTGAAATAATCAAATCATACCCCCTCAGGTTTATACTTTCTACTGCTTTAAAAAATAAACCAAGAGATAGAAACTTGATATAGTTTTTATGAATCCCGGGGATTTTTCTCAGGAAGGTATCTTTATATGCATTATTTCTGAAATTACTCGGGAAGTGTCTTTTTACCAGATTATTATCTGAGAGCAAAAAATACAAATCAGAGCTGGAGAAAATCTTTTTCAGTGCAACCAGTACTCTCTCTGCACCACCCATATGTTCAAAGTATTCGTGTAGTATCGCTACTCTTGGGCTGTTTTGTAGGGCAGGGGAATGCATTATTCACAACAATTTTAGCTTAAAAGTGATTAAAATATAGTCTACAGCTTAAGCTTCCTTACCGATTTTGCTCCAGACCTTTATTGTCATCTTCGGTATCAGTGCTTACATAATCAAAATGAGTGTCGTTATGATCTGTTGCACATTTTCTGGATTTTCTGGATTTCCATATAATATACTCTTCCAGCTTTCTTTCTAAAAACATCGACATTCTTCTGGAAAATATCATTACACCAATTATCGAGACTGTCCACCCGGGTATGACTGGTACAAAGCCAAAAATAATACCGGCTATTATAAACATCGCGGCAACAGGGTACCTGATAACCGGGTTTAGCTTTCTTATGTTTTCTGCCAGCCTCTCAGCTTTTCTGGCCAACCTTATCTCTATACTTTCTTTCCTGACTTTTTCCAATTGATTAATCTAATGATTTTTATCTAAAAAAGTCATTAAGTCCAGCTAGTAGATTCTATGGTACTTTTCCTTTTGGATATATTTTTCACAGTCTTTGCATCTAGGGGTAAAACCTAGTGCGTAGCTGGATGATTTATAAAAAAAATCTTCGGTGAGAGGTTTTTCCACTCTACACCTGCTACATATCCTGGAAGTATTATTAGTAATTGCATTTTTTCTCTTTATACTACTGTCTTTAGCTCTGGATCTTTTTCTCTCTCTATACTTTTTAATTATATCTCTTTGACAATTAATACAATAAGATTGTTTATCATAAAACTCAGCTACTGAGCCACATTTTTTGCAATACTTTAAAAGTTTGTTTTTCTGTGTCATGTTATTCAGTTTAAGTTTACAGTAATATCATTAGTTTACAACTAAAGTTGTAATAGATACAATGTATATTGTATAAAATATTACTAAAGCACTCTTTGTTTTAAAAATTAAAAAAGAAGTCTTCTGGTGTTGCCAGCATACTCAATATAGAATTCTGCAGAGCTAGCTCTGTAATTCACCCCGTATAGTGGCATAAAAAACCAACTCCTTGTAATTTGATACACAATAGACTTTTGAGGTTATTAGCTTGTAAATAATGGTGGTATGTAAAAAAACTTCTAAAAAAGCATTTTACAGCGTCATCGCAATTAGTACCTATCTATCACGATTTTGCTAGGTACTGTTAACATACAAAAACAATAACTTAATATGAAACCATGATCACCGATACACAGTACGTGCACACCAGTCAGCAGCAGGTGCAGTCAAAAAAAAGGGGAGCAATCGATTGGAAGATCATCTGTCTCTCATGTCGTGCTTAGAAAGAAGATACAGATTGTTATGGATAAAGGTTATTCAGACAGTAAAACATGTATGTCAATAAGAGAGCAAGGATACATTCTGGTAGTTCCACCAGAAAGAAACGCCAGAAAACCTTGGGAATATTCAGAAGCCCTATATCGGTAGAGGAACGAAGTTGAATGTCTTTTTCATCGTCTTAAGAACTTCAGGAGAGTAGCTATACGATACGATAAACTCGACCTTACCTTCTCTTCGTTTGTTGCACTTGGGCTATCTATTATTCACTTGAGTATGTGTTAACAGTGCTTGGTAGTCTATTATTTTTTACCCTTCGCACATTTTTTCATTGCCGTTGACTTCTCTATTCGTTTTTTTTGTCTTACTTTATTAGATAAAAAATTTTTATATCCATCCTGATACTGCACTCTGCGACCTTGATCTATTGACCTACAAGACCAATAATAAATGTTCTGCAGAATCCCCACCCAGCCTTTGCTATAATTACAGTGATTGATAACCATACCATTTTGCTTAGCCATAAGAGCTCTCAAGAGCGAGCCTTTTCTTTATTATACTTTAGAGCTACTACAAGGGTGGGGTTCTACCGCCCTTAATATCTAGTTATACTACTACAGGGGGGCGGACACGGGTCCGCCCCCCTGTAGTGTACATTTACTATATAACTTTTTTATCTTTTTAGATATTTAAAACCTCTTGCTTTTAGAGGACGGTAGAACCCCATCCCCTAAAATAAAGATTTAAACAGTACTGGACGGATATATGGGTCCACCCCTACGGTAATGCTAAGAACAAAGGATGCAGAAGTTTTTGCTCCGCGAGTAGTATCTAAAAGAACACTAAAAAAGAAGCAAAACATTACAGTGCAGGCACTGTTGTGTACTGGAAAAATCTGTCCCTTAAAAGTGAA
>CAYMEI010000057.1:0-6439 GCA_964389605.1 uncultured Candidatus Saccharibacteria bacterium
TGGTAAGGGTTGATAGTTGGGTGGGTTTTATAACTTGGAGCTAATTGGTATTTAGGGGGAGGTGTTATTGAACACACAGGAGGAAGGAATATTTTATCTAGATGTGGAAAAACACAGATATTTTATATCAGTTTATCCAATGGGTGATCTGATCAGAGAGTTGTTTTTGGACACTCTTGTCAGATGTAAAGTATGCACCCTGAAGAATGGCTTATTTTTTATTTCTTAAGCATTTTTTAAAAAACTTTAAATTTTAACTGAGATGATATGGTTGTATATAATTCTGTCTGTTCTTGTTGGGCTAAGTATAGGAGTTGGTATTAGTTACTTTGTAATAAAGCCTGTAAATCAGAATAAAATAAAAGAAGTAGAGGATCAGGTTGAAGCAGAAACAAAAAAACTATCTTCTATAAAAGAGCAAAGTTTTAATATAAAGCGAAACTCTCATCGGGAGCAGAAGAGAATACTAAAAGAAGCTCAAAAAAAGGCAGATGAGCTACTAAAAACTGCCGAGGAAAACATCAAAAGTCAGAAAGAATTATTGGGTAAATATGAACAGAATATAAAAAAAGAGGCTCAGATTCTTGAAGCAGGCAAGAAAGATTTAGAGACTAAGGGTCAGGAGGCCGAGCAACTAAAGAAATCTCTGGAGGAACAGCTTCAGCAGAATGAACTTTATAAAGCAGAGATAGAGTCTAAAAAAGAGAAAATTACAGAAGAACTGGAAAAAATTTCAGGCCTTACTCCAGAGCAGGCGTCTGATATTGTCCTTAAAGAGGCAAAAGATCATGAAAAAGATAATATAGCCAATATAATAAAAGGCATCCAGATGGAGTTTAAGCAGCAGGAAAAGGAGTTGCTGGCGGATGTTGTGCTGAAATGCACTCAAAAATATACCAACTTAATTATTGCAGACAGAACTATAACAGTTGTTAATTTTGAAGATGAGGATTTTAAGGCAAAGATTATTGGTAAATCAGGGAGAAATATTGCAGTGTTCCAGAACATTACAGGGGTAGATGTTTTAATAGACGATTCGCCGGGTCAGATTGTTATAAGTTGTTTTGATCCAGTGAGAAGAGATGTAGCTAAAGTTGCTCTGGACTATCTAATAAAAGATGGTCGTGTTCATGCAAGCAAAATTGAAGAAGCTGTCAGGTTTGCCAGGGTAGAGATAGGTAAGGTTATAATGCAAAGAGGTGCAGATGCACTAAATATGGTTGGTTTAAAAAATAGAGATGAGAGACTGCAGAGGCTTGTCGGCAGACTTTATTACAGATACTCCTATAGCCAGAACATGTTGGCTCATAGTGTTGAGTGTGCAGAGATAGCAGAATATATCGCACAAGAACTAAGATTGCCTACAAAAGAAATTTATCTGGCCAAAAAGGCAGCCTTTTTTCATGATATAGGTAAATCAGTAGACAGGGAGATTGCAGGTACTCATGTAGAAATTGGTGTCAGAATTGCTGAAAAATATAACTTTGAACCACAGGTGGTGCATGCAATTGCCTCACACCACGAGGATACAAAACCAGATTCATATATTGATTATATTGTAATAATGGCAGATAAAATTTCTTCTTCTCGACCAGGTGCAAGAAGAGATACGCTGGAAAACTACATTAAAAGAGTCACCGAGCTTGAATCGATAGCAAAAGAGTTTGATTCAGTTAAAAACGCATATGCACTTTCTGCGGGTAAGGAAGTTAGAATATTTGTTATGCCGGAAAAAGCCGATGATACTGATTGTATAATTTTGGCTTCTACAATAGCAACAAAAGTAGAGCAGGGCATTAATTACTCTGGAGAAATTAAGGTTGTTGTTATCAGGGAGAGTAGGGTGGTGGAGTATGCTAGGTAGTTCCCTTTTTTTGTTTATTAAAGTTTTTTATGTATGCTGGCATTGAAAAAGAGTCACTATTGGACAGCAGAGATTCTCCTTGAGTTTAATAATTGATTTTACTGCAGTCTCTATACTTTAAGATTATATTCTCAGCCTATTTTACAGATATAGTTATATACTAGCATGTATATGTAAATTGGCAGAATTTTTAGAGAATTTAAAAAATTTAATTAATAACAGTCCCTCAGAGCCAGGTGTTTATCTTTTCAAGAAGACAAAGCCCAATACAAATGAGAAGGCTCAGCATTCAGACTATGATATTTTGTATATTGGTAAGGCAAAGAACTTAAAAAACAGGCTCAAAAGCTACATAAACTCTTCTTCCAGCAAAAAGCAGAAGAAGATTGTAGAAAAAGCTGATCTGGTAAGCTGGGTTGTTTGTGACAACGAGTATGAGGCGCTACTTTTAGAAAGCAGTTTAATTAAGGAAAATAGACCTCCATACAATATAATTTTTAGAGATGATAAAAATTATATATTTTTAAAAATAGGGACATCGGCAGATTTTCCAAAAGTAGAGCTTGTAAGAAGAAGGTTTTTAGGTAAAACCAGAGATGTGTACCTAGGACCCTACACAAATACTTTTGTTTTAAGAAGACTTGTAGATTTTGCACAGACAATATTTACATTTGCTACCTGTAGCAGAGTAATGCCAGCAGGAGATGATGGGTTTTATACTCCAAAAAAAAATGAGAGGGAATGTCTATTGTACCATATAAACAAATGCAAGGCTCCATGTATAGCTAAAGTCAACAAAAAAGAGTATCAGGAGAACATAAAAAAGGTTCTAAGGTTCTTCAAAGGAGATCTCTCCGATGCTAAGAAAGTTTTATCAGAAAAGATGGCTTATATGGCAAAGGAGAAGAACTTTGAGGGGGCTCTGAAATATAAAAAAATCTTTTCTGACCTAGAAGAAGTTGAGAAGAAGCAGAAGATTATTGTTAAGGATAGTGGAGCATCGTGGGATGTTATTGGTCTGGCTGTCAAAAATAAAGTGGCTGCTGTAACAGTTTTTAGAATCAGAGAAGGAAGAATAATAGATACGCAAATTTTCAATCTGGATAATGCCGATGAAGATAATAAAGTAGAAGTGGTAGAGCAATTTTTACTAAGTTACTATACAGATACCACACTGCTTCCTGGAGAAGTTTACTTGCCTGTAAACTTATCCCCTGATTTTGATATAGTCAGGCAAAAGCTGGAAGAGGAAAATATTAAGATAAAGTTTACTACCCCCAAGCTAGGTGATAAACTAAGACTGGTTGAGCTTGCCAGTAAGAATTCTTTTGAAGAGTTGAGGATAAAAAAAGGTGGATGGGAGACAGATGAAAATCTTGCCAATCCCGGACTAAAGGAACTGCAGAAAGTTACAGGAAAAGAGTTGAAAAGAATAGAATGTTTTGATATATCTCACCTGTCTGGAACTTTTCCTGTTGCAAGCATGGTGGTGTTTGAAAACGGTTTGCCTAAAAAAGATCACTACAGAAAATTTAATCTAACATCAACAAAGCCATCTGATGATTATGCAGGAATGAGAGAGGGTGTAAGCAGAAGGTTTAACAATTACTTTGCCTTAAAGGGTGGGTCAGAAGGTACAGAATCATCGGATCAGGAAGGTCAAAAGTCCGGGTATTCTAACCAGGAAGGTATTTCGGAAGAGAGTGTGGGCAATACCGGGAATTCACGCTCTGAGGCTGACCCAGACAGTCTTAAGGAAGAAGGGCATGGAAAAGAATCTGTGCAAAATAATAACTTGGCAGATAAAAAAGAAAAAATTGAAAAAAAACCAAAAAAAGATGTCTCTTTTGCCAAGATGCCAGATCTTTTACTTATTGATGGCGGAAAAGGTCAGCTTAGCGCAGTTCTGGAAGTATTAAGTAATCTATTTGATAATAATCCACTACCTTTTGCAGTATGGTCTATTGCTAAAAAAGAAGAAAGGTATTTCAAGGCGCCAGGAGGGGAGGAGGTTTTTTTAGATAGACACTCTGATGGCTCAAAGCTATTACAAAGGGTCAGAGATGAGGCTCACAGATTTGGTGTAACCCATGTTAGAGGAAAAAACCAAAAAAAGATTATTGCCTCCAAGCTGGAAGACATACCCGGAATAGGACCCTCAACCAGGAAGAAGCTGATAACTGCATTTGGCAGTCTTGCAGATATAAAAACCGCAACCATGGAAGAGATCAGCTTTGTAGTTGGTGTTAAGAATGCACAGAAAATCAAGGAAATTATCGGGTAGCCTGCACCTTATCTGTTTGCACCCATCTTGTTTAGTGATTTAATGCTCAGCCTTTGTTTTTGTTTGTTAGCTTAACCATATTCTTTATGAACAACAAAAAAGCTGTGCTTACAAGAATCATTTCTATAGAGAGCAATATATTGAACCACGATCTGGAGTATCCCGAGGATTCAAAACCAGTATTTACAATAGAGTAAAAATCATCCGATAAGGGATGGAGCCACATTATTCCGGGACCTATCAGAGAATCGCATATCAGGTGAGTCATTATACCGCAAATCAGCGATATCATCAATCTTATCAGTTGTTTACTCTTGAGGACTATTAAAACTGCTAGGACTGGGGTGAAAATACATAGATAAAAAGATGGAGTATGGGTTATATAGTATCTATGTGAAGTATCCACGCCAGAGATGTATAGTGTTATAAATATAATTACATCCAGATCAGGTAGTCTGTTCCCGATTATTAAAAATATTTTTTCTAGCGTACTGATCTTTTTTCCAAGAACATTGATTTGTAAATATCCAACAGCCTCATGTGCATAAATCATAATAGAAAACCCTTTTTCATTATAATTTTTTTGTTTCAAAAATAAATGCCCGGTTGATTTTCAAATGTTAAAAAAATGATAAAATAAAGTGTGTCAAGAGGAATTTTTTTATTTAGTGTAGTAATGTATACATTGTTTATTCTTCCTGACTGCTCATCCGTCTCACAGTCTCTAAATAAAGACAGCATAACAAGTATTGAAAATCTTATGATGGATGAGGGGTGTGTAAGAGGTGGAGAATATACAGGCCACCTAGGCGAAAGACTTCTGGATGCAAAAAATGGTGCAGCACTGCTGTTTTTCAGGCTTGACTGGTGCACACATTGCAAAAATACAGAAGGGCATGTTACGGATGACCTTCTGCCAGACAATTTGGTTGTATTAAAGTTGGACTCTAGTACAGCACTTAATCTTAAGACAAAATATAATGCAACAGCGACTCCTGTCTTTGCTCATATGAATGAAAAAGGCGGGATCATAAAAAAATGGTCTGGAACGGGCTTTGCAGGTTATAAAAGAAGTGAGCATGTAAGGTCTAAAAATAATCTGTAGTTTAATTTATATCAATAAGATTAATCAGGGGAAGATAAAGTAAGCAGGATTGATTGATTTAAATTTTGTAAATTCTTTAAAGAAAGATTTTGTCTCTGAGGTTTATAAATCAGAAAAAGAGGACATCTTTTTAGTAGTCGGGGAGTTTCATGGTGATAAATCTAAAAGGAGGGAGGGGTTTAATATTCCCAACTATGCACGGGTAGTATTTTTAACTGAACAGGAATTTTCAGATCTACCAAAAATACAGTTAGATACTCATAGGCTCCAGAGGCTTTACAGCAGAGATGAAAGTTTGAAATTATCAGCAATCATACAGAAGTCTACCAACAAGCCAGATAAGAGATTTTTAGATTATTCAGAGGCTATAATCAAGAAAAAAATTAATTCGGAGATGATGCAGATGTCTTTGTCTGAAGTGGTTACGCAAGACCTAAGGGCTTCAAAGGTGCTGTTTGAAAGTGGTCTTTTTGGTCATGCATCGTTTTTTTTATGCCAAGCAATAGAAAAAGCACTGAAATCACTTATAATTAAGATGGGTATAATAGTTCCTAAGATACACTCATTAAAGGGTTTACTTAGTTATATATCGGAAAAAAAAGGTTTTGATTTAAAAGAAGATGTTGCAAATTTAGCTCAGAAATGTGATAAGATATACTTACTGTCAAGATATCCTCCTGTGGTGTTTGGTGAAAAAACAGGAAGAACTGTAGATATAAATAAGTCAGATGTACAGGAGTGTATTACGCTACTCATATTTATAAAGGAAATTGTGCAAGACAGGTTTTCGGTAGATTAATAGTTTTATGGTTTATTTTTTTGTTAATCTTGTATTGATAATGAATAATATAGCAAAGACAGCACTGGGGGGAGTTATAGGAACTTTGGCAGGGCTTCTTGCGGGATTAATATTAGGTCTGGTGATAGCTTTTGTAGTAAATGTTATAGCAGGTCTTGAGGGTAGCGGAGATAGTTTATCTGATTTCCCTTATTCTATGGGAGCATTTTTTGGTATGATTGTTGGTGTATTGTTCGGTGGTTTTTTTTGGGATAATAGCTGGGCTTAAGAACGATAATGATTCTAAAATGAAATCAACAGGCAATACAGATAGTGCATCCAAATCTTAGTAAATTACTAGACTACCAGTCGGAGAGGGTGCTTATCACAGAACCCACCCCCCTACCA
>CAYMEI010000058.1:0-6416 GCA_964389605.1 uncultured Candidatus Saccharibacteria bacterium
GATTGAGTAATACCATAACAACCTCCACCTGAAGAAAAACTAACCCAATTCTCATAACTTGGGGATAATGATTTTGGTGAAATCAAAACAATATCGGCGTCCATTAGCGACTTCTTGTGACTAAAATCCAAATAATCATCAGAATGACCTGGTATTTCGTATCCAATTGTGAATATTTGTTTTTTCATAATTTTATTTCCAAAAAGATAAATTCTCAGATTTTGCCCAATCTATAAACTTCTCCGCCACGCCGTCGGGCAATTCCCCGCCGTGGTTGTGTAAATCGTGGTCAATAATTAAATGACCGTTTTTATCCAGCTTGCTTAAGCCGTTCCCATTTTTTACAAACACATACTCCCCGGAATTATCCTTGCCGGATTGTTCCGATACCGCAAAGAAAATCGGATAATCTTCTTTTTTGGGAGAAAGCTTATCATCCCATTTCTGCAAAAAAAGTACGCTTGTTTTTGTTCCCGTGTGGGGTTTGAAAGTATTTACATGAAGCCCGACCACCGCTAAAATTCTTGCTTTTTCGGCAATGTATTCACGGATAGCTTTGTCAGAAGTATTGTTAAATCTACCTTGGGGTAAAACAATTGCCATTCTTCCACCGGGTTTTAAAAAGTTTAAGTTTCTTTCAATAAACAAAATATCTCTGCCAACTTTTGACTTTGGTTTGTTTTTGTCGTTGTATCCGAGGTCGTATTTATGAATTATGCGAGATTCTTTAATGTCTCCGGCAAATGGCGGATTAGCCATCAGAATATCAAAATTAAACTCTTTGTATGACCCTTTGTTTGTTCGTAATGCTTCAAGTCTCCTTAAACCCGACCCATATACTTCTACCCAGTCACGGTTTTCAACTGATTCGTTCCATCGTTCGTAATCAAGGTTATTTAAGTGTAAGACATTTGTATTACCATCCCCAGCAATCAAATTCAATGTACGGGCTACCCGAACTACTTTTTCATCAAAATCTATACCAAATATTTTCAACACATTTTCTTTCTCTTCTTCAGGAATTTCTGTATTTTCAAATAAATGACCAGTAATGTGGAAAATAGTATGCACAGGAAAACCGCACGATCCAGAGGCTGTGTCTATCATGTATTCACCGGCCTCTGGGTTTAACATCTTAACACACATATCAATTACATGCCGAGGGGTAAAATACTGACCCTTCTCACCCTTAGATGATTTATTAACCAGGTATTCAAATGCTTCATCGATTATTTGCAAATTAGAGTTGAATAGTTTTACATCTTGCAAGCTGGAAATACTTACAGAAAGATGTGAAGGTGAAAGCTGAATCTGGCTTGCTTCATCAAAAACACCCTGCCACTTAGCCTTGGCTTCATTAAACAGTTTTTGTATCTTCTTTTTTAGCTCAGTTTCGGATTGTCCAGTATTTCTAAATTCTAAAACCCGAAAATCGGAATCATCAAAAGTTTCCAAATATTTTTTTATTTTGTCATAATCTCCGCGATCTTCTTCGGAAAGTTCTTTGTTTAAAAATCTTTCAATAAACTTTTTATCATCGCGACTTTCCAATTCGTCATACAGTTTGGTAAAAATCAGCTTAAACACTTCTTCAAACACATCCACTCCAGCATTTGCCAAAACCTCGTCTTCCATTTCCTCAATAATTGTTTTTAATGACTTCCCTTCATTGGGTATCTTGTCTTTAACTATTAAGTCTTTCAGGGTGAATCTTTCTTTTAAAATATCTTCTAGCGACTGATCAGCTTTTGGTATATCAGTAATGTCTTCAAAGTAATTTGGATCTTTCCTGTGATATTGTGAAATTTGCGCACCGTTAGTCCAGACAGCAATTGGCGCACCTGTTGAATTTGAATAAGACCTTAGCTGATTTTTTCCGTCTTTGAGCTTTGGTTTTTTTACTTCAATGATTATATACTCAACAGTTGGGCGATCCTTATCAAAGATAACAATATCAGCAGATTTTACTTCTCGACCAAAATGTATTGGATGTTCGAACTTGATTCTTTGGCTACTGTAACCATATTCTCTCAATAATTTCATTGCGTAAAGCTGCCGAACAACCTCCTCTGGCTTCAAGACGATCTCCTTGTTTCGTATAATGCAGGTTGTATAAAATTTACCATTTTTCTCCGTTATCCTACCTCCTAGATCAGAAACAAGTTTCTCATCAAACAATGAGAGGCTGTAATCTGAGTCTTTTAAGATTTGCTGTAATTTATTAACGCTTTCCATGTTTATTCTGGTTGTAAATTATGCATTATTTATGAGTAAAACCACTACCTAATTACTAATAGATACACTGAAAAATTGAATAAAAAAGATATAGCAGCGAAGCAAATTCCCCTTCTCAGAAGGGGTGGACGCTGAAAGCGGATGGGGTGGATAATCCTCCTTTCTTACACCTTAACAGGAGGTAAAGCACGCCCAAAGCTGCTTTAGAGGGGAATTAAAACACGCCAAAAGCAGTTACAAAGAGGAGTTAATCACAATAACTGCATTACTGCATTAAGGGATAAAAGTCACCACAAAAGACCGTAGACTGGTTTTAAAAAATGAGTCAGCATATTTTATTTTATATACTCCTTCTTCATGCTCGCATAGTAAACTGCCGGGAATATTACAAGCATAAGAACTGTTGATGCAGTCATACCTAAAGCTATAGACCACCCAAGCCCTGCCCACACCGGATCAGTAACCAGGGTTAAAGATCCTAAAATAGTAGTAATTGCAGTTAAGGCAATTGGTCTTAGCCTGATTGATGCAGTTTCTACCAGTGCCTCCTTAAACTCTTTCCCTTCTCTCTGAAGCTGGTTTAAGCACTCTACCATTATAATTGCATTGTTCACAACGATACCCGAAAGTGCAATTACTCCAATCATTGAAGTTGCATTAAAGTAGAGTCCGCCAAACAGGTTAAGCAGTACATATCCAGACATAACCCCGATAATTCCAAGAGGAACAGTGCTTAGTATTAAAAGCGCTTTTTTAAATGACCTGAACTGTGCCACTAAAATACCGTATATCAGAAATATAGCCACCATCATAGCCAAACCAAGATCTCTAAACACATCCAGTGTAAGCTCCCACTCGCCATCCCACTCTATAGTATATCTCATACCTGTATCATTATCTACAAACTCAGCTCCATACAAGCTAAAGCCCACCCTTTCGGAGTTATCTGTCCAAGGTAGTTTGTAGTTCCAGATTTCCTGCAAAATCTCTATTGCAGAGTAAGTGACGCTTCTATCTTCCATCTCACCAGTAATAGAGTACATTATATCTCTATTCTCACTGGGAATAAAATTGTCACGATTCACCTCTTTAACCTCTACAACATCACCCAGCCGTACCTGTCTGTCAACTTGAACTTTAAACAACTGTTCGTTTAGTGTTGTTTTAGCTGTAGGGATGTAGTTTATTGTCAGGTTTCTGAGTGCATCAATATCCTGTTCAAGATTTTTATCAAATGTAACAAAAATATTCTCCCTCTCTTTGTCTACAGAGTCTCTGTAAAGCGTAGCAACTCTCCCGTTTAGGGCAATGTCCAGATTATCTGCTATATCTTTTGTCAGAAGCCCAATCTCTCCAGCCTTCTTCAGATCGACCTGAAATGAAACAGTTTTGATTGGATCTCTGGCGTTGGTGTCAACATCTACTATTCCATCAGTATCTCTGAATATTTTCTCAAAGTCCTGCGCTATGAGCTTGATTTTCTCCCTATTATCCTCTGTAATATTTGACCTCTCAATACCCTTAACTTTTACCATTGCAGTTGACCTTACAGGAGGACCAGGTGCATCTTCTACCATAATAATATTTGCATCTTCAAAATTTGAGATAATGCTTTTTAGCTCTGGCCTCAGGGCTTTTGCCACCTCTTCAGATTTTCCAGATCTTTCTTCTGACAAATTCACCTTTATGGTTGCCTGATTCTTCTCAATCCTGTTACCCACACCCCTGAATGCTCCATTAAAATCAACAACTGGTGCAGTAGCAATAAAAGTCTGAACACTTTCTATATCTTTATTTTCAAGAATTTTCTGTTCAAGCTTTTCTGTGATTTCCAGATTCTCTTCAAGGGTTGTACCTGGTTTGTAGTCAACATAAACAAACAGTTTCTCCTTGTCGTCTTTTGGCAACATCCTGAACTTAACCGCCTGCACCAGAGGTAAAGAAACAGATGCTAAAATTAAGAATGCGGTTGAAGTTATTAAACCCCTCCTGAGGTTCCTGTTTTCAAAAATTTTATAAAGCAGACCTCTGTAATTTGCATAAAAGCTTTCCGAGAGCCTGCCCTGCCTGCTCTTCTTAGCACCAGATTTTTCTTCAGGTATTTCAGTTTTTGATTTAACAATTCTAGAAATCAGAAAAGGGTTGAGCGTATATGCAATAATTAGACTGGCAACCAGTGCAACAGGTACAAAAAATGGGATTGGACCCATGTAAGGACCCATCATGCCTGTTACAAAAAGCATTGGAAAGAAGGCAAAGAGTGTGGTCAGTGTTGCCAAGAGCAATCCCGAGCCAACCTCACCAACAGCACGGGCAACTGCAACTTTTTTCTCTTCATTCCGCATTTTTATGTGCCTGACAGAGTTTTCAACTACTACAATTGCATTATCTATCAAAAGCCCAAGACTTAAAATCAAGGCAAAAAGAGTAATGCGATTAATGGTCTGTCCGGTTAGCAGAGCTACACCAAATACGGCGGATATAGTCAGCGGAATTGCCAGTGCAGTAGTTATCGCCACCCTTGGACCCAGAAACAGAAACAGAACAGCAATAACAATCAAAATAGCCATAAACAGACTCTGTGTTAAACCCGATACTTCTTTACCTGCAATCTCACCGTCATCTCTGACAACTGTAAAACTGACTCCTTCGGGTAGATTAAGAGTGTCCACCCTGTCTTTTATCCCACTTGATACCGATGTAATATTTGAGCCATCCGCTTTTGCCAGAGAAAGATATACTGCATTCAGATCATCGCTGACGACTGTTCTGTATCTTGTATAATTTTTTGGAATTTCTGCTGCATACTCAATGGTTGCGATATCTTTTAAAAGTATACTCCTTCCATCAGCCTTGGTAATAACAATATTCTCTGCCTGTTGCGGACTCTCAAAAAGCCCATCTACCTCAATCATCCTTATTTCCTTGGAATCTGGCGTTTCTGTAAACTCGTCAGAAACAAAAGCCCTGTAGCTGTTTTTACCAATTTTTCCAACAACAATCCGTGGATCAATCTTGTACTCCGCAAGTTTTGAAGGATCCAGTGTAACCCTTAGCTCCCTCTTTTCTCCGCCATGAACCTGAACATTTGTAACACCTGGTTCGTTTTTAAGGATATCAGCATAGTGAACTGCCAGCTCTCTGAGCTCAAGCAAACTTTTTTCTTTACTGGTCAGGACAAGTGTTACTACTGGAATATCATCGGGGTCTTTGTTATCAATAGTTATTCTTTCTACCCTGTTTACCACGACCGGAACATTGTTCCTCACCTCATCAACTTTCTGCCTGAGTTTAATTGTAGAATCTTCTTCATCTTCACCAACAAAAAAGTTCACACTGACAACGGCACTTCCACCCTCTCTGGTCTGGCTTATGACATCTTCAACCCCAGGCACGCTCAGTATTTCATCTTCAAAAACTCTAGTTATGCGATCGTAAAACTCTTCACTATCTGCACTTGGGGCATACAGATGGATATCGTAGGCAGGGGCAGTAATCTCGGGATCGTACTGCTTGGGAGTCATAAAAAATGACAGTAAGCCCCAGGCAAATACAGTTACCACAACCAGCATGCTTAGTTGAGCATTTTTGATAAAAAAATGGGCTATTTTCCCAGCCCAGTTTAAGTTTGGATGATTCTTCTGAGACATAATTGTAACTTTTTTATTTATTATCTGCTGTTTTTATGAATATCTTTTTAATGAAAAACGCCATTGGACAGAAACCTGTTGTAGCCGTTAAAGCAAGACCAAAAGCTATGATCAGGGCTATATAAACAAAATTGATATCAATCAGTGTGGTTAAAACAACAGCCGTAATCAGGAGTACTGATGCAATGGCAAATGATATGCGTAATTCAATTGAGGGTTTACTTAACTCTTTCATCAATAGTTTTTTTTCGTGGGTATACTAAAATAGAAATCTGAAATTATAATAGGGATAAAAAGCAATTTTCATCTCTTGATCCACCCTCACACCTAGTTACATCTTTTAGCCAGAACCATCTGTACTGTTTAGTACAATTTACTGTAAGGACGGGAGAACCCCGCCCCTGTAGTAAAATGAAAGCAGCGAAGCTAATTCCCCTCTTGAGAGGTGGCAGGCGGAGCCTGACGGGGTGGATAGTTCCCTTCCCGTAACCTTAACAGGCGGCTAAAGCACGCCTTAAGCGGTTACACCTT
>CAYMEI010000059.1:0-6362 GCA_964389605.1 uncultured Candidatus Saccharibacteria bacterium
AAAGATAAAATATATAAATATAATCATAGTCAGTTATTTAATCATTATGAATCATGGTTCATAATGATTAAACAGTAATATATCTGTTTAGGGTTTTTAAAGGTGGGGGTGAGCATATATGATACGGGGAGATTTATTAATATATACAAAGACAGTGAGCCTAGCCAGACATACTCAAGACTGCAAGACATATAACCATAATTCTTCCCGGGTCATATGTATGCTTAACAAAAACTGTTGTTGTAATAGTGGTGCAATCACACACTCTGGGGTAACGCCATCCGCAATGTAAGCACATGCAAGCTGCTCAGACATACACCGTCTTCACCTGCAGACAGAAGGGCTTGAGGGATATCTCAGAAAGCTTTTAGGCAAGTCTGAGAACTTTCCTTGTAGATTTAATGAGCTTGGGTGCAATAATTGTTAGTACGCCATTTTCTATCTTAGCTTCAGCTCCCAGTACATCTATTTCATCCGGCATCACAATTGACCTTGTCATTGTACCCCACTGCACCTCAGAAGCAAGAATTTCTGCCTCTATCTTGGGAGACTGACATTTATAAGAAAGGTTTATTGTATCAAGCAGTACTTCTATGTGTACATCAGCCAGTTCTACCCCTGACACCTTTGTAACTACAAAAAATGCATCTGGTGACTCGTAAACATCAACTGGCAACTGAATGCTTGATTTATCCTTTTCTGACGATACGGATTGACTTTGAGTGGAGCTCTTTTCTCTACTGTCTCTACTGATTGTAGAAATATTTTCTTCTTTTTGTTGATTCTGTTCGCTCATATTCGTTTTTAAATTAATTTTTTAACTTAAATTTACAAAATAAATCTTATCTTCCGATAAAAATAGTGCCCTGTCCCGATCTTCGGCAACCCTGAAATCTTTAAGTGGAACATCCACCTGTGAAAACTTTACGCTTTTTTCATATTCAATGGACCCATCACCAATATCAAACACACCAATCAGCTTGTTCTGGAGATCTGCCGCATAAAACTTAGTTGTTGCCGCAGTTTTAAATGTTTTTGATACAGTAGAAAGCTGAGAACCTCCTTCGGTCAGGTTTCCGCTTGCAGACAAATCTGAAGATAGATATACTTCAATTCTGCCATCCTGCCATGTTAAAATTATATTTCCATCAACATCAACCCCAGCCAATGTATCAAACTCTTTACCTTCAAACCTTGCGGTACCTGTAGAATACCCGGAGGTAGTAGGATTAAAGCTGTAAACCTGATCATTTGCAATACTTGTTATATACAGGGCAGGCAAGGAAGTCCCTCCTCTTACAAAGGTATCCATAAAACTTGCCAACGGGTATGATCCGGACTGAATTGACCTTTCAGAAATTGTATTATCCTGTATATCATACCTGAAAATCTGATTCTGATCATTGCCTAAGAATATAAATTTGCCATCTTCGCTTATGGTAGAGGCCAGTATTGTTCCTACAGAATCGTACCCATCAAACTCCAGTTTTTCCAGTTGAGCCACATCTTCTGTAAGGCTGAACTTATAAATGCCTTTTTCTCCATATGCATATGCATCGCCCCCTAGCACAATATCAAAAGAAAACGGCTTATCTTCTACGGTAGCAAAATCAGCAAGAATACTTGGTGGTTCTTCTGGCTCTACTACACCATCAAGAAGACTTCTTTCCTGGTTAATATCTTTAAGCAGTGCCTCTTTCTCCGAACCAAGTTCATCCCAGTCTACGCTCTGACATGCAGTTTGTGCCTGTTTTAACTCACTCCTAGCCATTGCCTCATAGTCCTGAGTTTTCTGAACCCTGCGAGCCTGAGCATCAACAAGCTTACTCCTGCATTCGTCTAGGTAGTCTCTTTGCTCCTGTTCATATTTTTTCTGGTTTGCATTACTGGCAGAAGATATTCCCATATAAGCAATAAAGAAGGATAGTAAAATTACTACCGAAAAAAATGCTTTTCCAAATGGTGTTAAAAACTTGAATTTCAACTTTTCTTTTAAAATATCTACAAATGTTGGGTTTTGTATTTTTTCTATAGCATTAGAAGGCTTATTTCTGGGGCTTAAGTTTTCTTTTGTAAATGCCACATCTGCAAACTTCAGGTAGGCATTTTTTAAAAAGACCCCCAAATTTACTAAAAATATTTTAGAGTTTTCTAATAAATATTTCAAAAAATCCTGCTGGGATTTACTTTTGGCAGTTTTCGCAGGTTCAAATGTAGGAGATGACTCAGCAAAATGTTGAGGGGTGTCCTCCACTTCATACTCTGTAACGCTCAAAATCAGCCCGTCAAAAGTTTTCTGTTTCTGATCAAAGTTTAGAAATGTTGACTCTACTAGAAATCTAACCGACTCAAGACCCTCTCTGCTAACCAGTGCAATCCTGTCCGGGTTAATTAAAGCACTTGATTCTGAACTCAGAACAATAATCTTATCGTTATTTCTTACGGAACCACTGTTTATAGAAGCAAAATATTCATTATTATCAGAAGATACTTTTTCCAGTTCTTCATCACGCGCCAGATAGCACTTGGTTCCACCTGCACTGGATGCATAAAGTTCTCCACCAAAGGCTACACCAAAAAAAGCCGAAAAAGTCTTAAACCAGAGTGGGGGTATTTCACGAGTCTTGGCTATTGTCTTTATTTTGTCTAATTCGTCATTTATAGCTTTTAATGCTTTCTCGAAAGTATCTTCAATTTTTCCTGTAAACAGGTTTTTCTGTAGAATTTTTATAATACTGTTAAAAATAGCCAGAGTATCCTGATGCGGTGCCCTGACTTCCAGTATACCAAAAACTGATACTTCGCTTGTACCCAGTACTTCGGAAAAATAAAAATTTTTAGTATAAATAACCTCAGAAGAGGGTTTTTCTATTCCGTAAAACTTTTTTACACTTAGAAGCTTCATTTGTTGATTGTCAGCTTTCCATCAGCGAATTGAACTGTACATAGTCTAAAGTTTCTACTTCAAGTAATTTTCTTGCAATAAGCTCAAACTTTTCACTATTATCTTTAAGTATTTTAATAGCTTTAGCAAATGCAGAGCTTACAATACTCCTGACCTCAGAATCTACAACCTCTGCCGTTGACTCTGAGTAACCTTTGTGCTCCATTAAATCCTTGCCAAGATACCCAACTTCTTCTCCACCAAGGTTAACCAGACCTATTTTTTCACTCATGCCATACTTTGTTATCATATCTTTGGCTATACTTGTGACAAACTGTAAATCTCCAGCCCCGCCGGTCGTCCTCATATTAAATATGATTTCTTCTGCTGCTATACCACCCAGTGCTTTTACTATCTCCTGATATAATTTATCATAAGATCTTAAAAATTTATCTTCTGAAGGAGCAAACCAGGTTGAACCTAAAGACCTTCCTCTGCTTACAATGGATACCTTCTGTATTTTATCAGACAGTGGTAAATTATACCCAACCACAGCATGCCCTGCCTCATGAAAAGCTATTATTCTTTTTTCTTCTTCGTTAAGTTTTCTGCTTTTCTTTTCGGGACCCATTAAAACCTTTTCTATTGCCTCATCTATGATAGTAGAAGTAATTTTCTGTAATTCCTGTCGAGCAGCAATAAGAGCTGACTCATTGGCAACATTTCTTAAGTCTGCACCAACAAAGCCAACTGTTCTGGCTGCAAATCTGTTTAAATCAACATCTTCTGCTACTTTCTTATTAGCAAAATAAATCCGAAGAATTTCCTCTCTTCCTTTTAAATCCGGTGCATCAATGGTTACCTTTCTGTCAAATCTACCAGGTCTTAAAAGTGCAGGATCCAGAATATCTGCTCTGTTTGTGGCAGCTATTACTATTATTCCTGAATTAGATTGAAATCCGTCAATTTCTATTAAAAGCTGGTTGAGCGTCTGCTCTCTTTCATCATTGGAACCACCAAGACCAGTACCTCTTCTTCTTCCAACTGCATCAATTTCATCAATAAACACAATTGCAGGAGCCACTTTTTTAACTTTTTTAAACAAGTCCCTGACTCTGGATGCTCCAACGCCAACAAACATCTCTACGAACTCCGACCCCGACACAGAAAAAAACGGAACGCTTGCTTCACCGGCTACTGCCTTTGCCAAAAGCGTTTTACCTGTTCCGGGCGGACCAATCAGTAGTACACCTTTTGGTATCTGTGCTCCAAAGTCTGAATATTTTTTAGGATCCTTCAGGTAATCAACTACTTCTTTTACTTCCTCAACAGCTTCATCTGCACCTGCAACATCTTTAAACTTTTCATCTACCTTTACACCTTCGGAAAACTTGGCACCCAGAAAACGCATACTGAGCGGACCTCCGCCACCCTCTCCACCGCCAGACCTAGCAGCAAAGTTTAAGTAGATAAAATAAATAATCACCCCAACAAATAAAAGCCAAGGGATTAATGCAAAAAGATCTCCCAGTGTAAACCTGTTAGGGTCCAGTATTTTGTAATCAACATTTCTAAGCTCCTCCAAAACCTCAGCTTCTTCCGGATAAACTTTTAAAATAGCCGACTCCAGATTTTCTCCAACAGGCCTGACAGTTTCAAATACCTTATTATTTTCAAGAGTGTATTCAATCTTAAAGCCATCTTCTACTATTTCGGATATTTCACCATTTACTAAATCTTTTCTGAATTTATTAAAATTAACATTTTCTGATTCAGCCCCTCCACCAGATAAACTGAAGACTATTACTAAAAACATAGCGATTATGGAGAAGACCATAATCCTGCTTAAATTATTTGTAGGTTTTTTACGCACTTTCCAAGCAAAATTTAATTGCAGTTTTCTTAAAAAGCAAATTAGACAACTTATATTCTTCTTTCTCAGAATAAATTAAGAATTTTCTCAGCTCTTTGATACCGGAGAGCCTTGTGCTATCCCTTAAATTATATTTGTTTCTACTTACAAGATACCTTAAAAAATTAAGCTGGTCTGTTTTATTAAGACTTAAAAATATAATCCGGCTAAAATACTTCTTATCCAGAACAAAAAATCTACACTTCTGATACGCTACAATGGCATTTTTTTGATAACTAAGGGCGGTTTTATGGAGAAGAGTCATGTTGTTAAAAACAATGCTCTTAAATTGCGGATTTATTTTTGAGAAATCAGGGAATACTTTATTTCTCAAAAAGTTTCTTGTGTAGATTAGCTCATTATTTGTGTAGTCATTACAAAAAAGGAGGAGGGTTTTTCTAGCAGAAATCTTGAAATCTAACCTGCTCAAAAATTCAATTAAAAAAGACTTTTGAATATCCAGAGCAGGTCTGAAGTATCCTCTGGTATTTTTCTTGATTCCAAAGATAAAAGAAGCCCCGGAGCCCCTTAGTAATTTTAAAAAGACTGTCTCAACAAAATCATCCTGAGTGTGGGCAGTCAATACTTTGTAATTAAAATTCTGAAGATACTCAAAGTTGGACTCCACCCTCCTGATGCAGGACAGAAAAGACTGATCTGACTCTTTTTTAATTGAGTTGATTTTAAGTACTAAGCCCTCTCTTTCTTTCTGTTGTACTTCAGTATGTTTATATAAACTGGATTTATTGAATTTGCCTAGACACCCTCTGGCTCTGAATATAAATCTTTTTCTACATTTTCTGGCAAAATTTTCTGATGCACAGCCCCATCTGTCTAAACTCAGTCGTTTAGTAAAAATTTTAATACCAAAATTTCTGCACAAATTATAGCAAAACTGTTCGTCATAATCCGATTCACCTTCCCTTGTTCCATGGTTAATATGGCAACATACAAAATTGATTTTAAAGTAAATGCACATAAAAAATAAAAAGGTACTGTCCGGTCCACCGCTCAAAGATAGAATATGTAGATTCAAATCAAGATCAGCTTATAATAAACTGGTTAATTTTAAACTGTAAAGTATCTAATTATCAACTATTTGCAGCATACACACTGGTGGTAAAATGCACCAGTCACAATGACAAAGGTAAAGACAGGAGTGGATGCACTAAGCAGAATGCCTCCGGTGCACTCCCCTCCCGGGATTTGAAACAGACATCTCTGCAAACAACCAAACAGAAATGACATAGGCTTGCTATCAGATACTCTGAAAGTGTAGTAGAAATTGCAATAACCTCAACAGATTTTACAAGAAGAAGAGTGTGTTCTGGGTGCATGGGAAGTAAAAGTATGGATAAAACCCTGTATCTCCAGCCTCCCGGAGTAGTGTAGATGCAACAGAAGAAGATGAAGAAGTAAAAACAGGTATAACAATACCTAGGTAGTGGCTATCATAAAAAAAGCTGAAGAAAGTACTAAAAGAAATCTATCCTCAGATTATGACAAAAATTAGAATTAAGATTACCCCTGAACCTGAGAAAAACAGAGACAATCCAGAATTCAAAC
>CAYMEI010000060.1:0-6254 GCA_964389605.1 uncultured Candidatus Saccharibacteria bacterium
TACACAACAGTGCCTGCACTGTAATGTCTACAGGTTTATTGTAAGAGGTCTAATATCTAAGTAATTTTCAAATGGGTTCTATATGTAATCGTGGAAAGTTATGATGAAAAATAACTTTACTTTTTTAGTCTATACTCGTTGATAACCATTCTTGCTAGATTTTTAAAAAGTAACCCCCAGACTATTAAACTGCTTTTAAGTTATAGCTCTCAGAAGGGGAAAATATGGTGGTTTGTTTTTATGTCTGTATGGAATTCTATATTTTCTAATCTTGTTCCGCTTTTTGGTGTTGTTTTTCTTGATGTACTAACAAAAGAGCAGTCAGAGCTTTTTGGTTTTGATTTTACCTCAGTTTTAATTTTAATTTCTGTGATTGCCGGTGGTAGATTTTTAACCAAGACAATTGACAGGTTTTTAAAATACTTTGAGAAAAAATATATTACCCGTCTGGAAAATGAACTAAGGCACAATTTTGAAGACCAGATGATAAAAAGAGGAATTTATTTTGATCAGAGTTTTTTGGAAAGTTTTTTTGGTAAAGAAATTATTAATAATTCTAAAAATGCAGATTTTTTAATTTTTGACTCTATTTTTAAAATACTGTCTACATTTATTGGATCAATAGCTGGTGGAGCTGTAATTATACCAATTCTGTTTACCATCAATCCCTTATTTTTTGTTATAGCTTTGGCGGGTGTTCTGATAAGGCAGTTATTTATGTTTTTAAGAGAAGGAATGAGTAGGGCCAGAGATACGCAGGAAAGAGAAGTATCCAGAAAAAAATTTGAGCTTGGGTGGACACTAATGAATCCGCTTCTGGCTTTGAGAATAGGTGTTTTTGATAAAATATTTCATAAATAGTAGAAAATTCTGCCAAAAGCCAGTCAACAGTTGATTCTCCCAAAGACATTTTTTCTCCATAAAGTCTTTCTTTTAATCTTATCTCATCTAGCTCATTCCTCAGGTGCCTGTATTTATGCAGATTTTTTATTTTTAAGCGGACAGATAAGCATTGGTATGTTTAATGCCGTTGACGCATATACTTCTAAGTTTGCAGCTTTGGTTGGGGTATTTTTTGGGCTAAACTGGAAAATAAGTCAGGTCAGGTATGGTCTGGCTATTTTTGAAAACAATTTAAGCATTAAATCCCGTCTGGATTTAAGTGAAATAAAAGAAATTAAAGATTTTGATCCAGAGATAGAATTTAAAAATGCCGGGTTTACATACTCTAGCAATTACTTGGAATTTGCTGAAAACCTGGACAATTTTCTAAAAAGGACAGAAAAATTATTTAAATATAATAAAGGTAGTTACTATAAAAAAGAAATTGACAGAATCAGGGAAAATATTCAGAAAGAAAGGTCTTTGATTGCAGAAAATGAACCTGTCTTAAGAAATATAAATTTAAAACTGCAAAAAAATAAAGTCTATGCTCTAGTTGGTAAAAACGGTGCAGGGAAAAGCACTATGATTTCTATGATTATGCGTCTTTTAGATACTCAGCAGGGCGAGATTCTTATTGGAGGTACAAATATAAAACATTTTGACCCGGTTAAGTTAAAAAGCTATATTTCTCTGGTGTCTCAAAGGCCTTACCTTGCTTGGGGGCTTTCTGTGTGGGATAATATTGTTTTACAGACAAACAGGGAAATTAAGATGCAGGAAGTAGAAGAGGTGTTAAACAGTCTTCAGATATTAGATAGAGTTAAAAAGTCTGAAAAAGGAATAAATAGTGTGATTGGTGAAAATGTAAATTTTTCTGGTGGAGAAGAGCAGATCCTTGATATCGCCAGATCATTAATTAAAAAACCCGGAATAATGCTTTTTGATGAGGCTACCAATCAACTTGACCCGGAAAAAGAACTAAAAATTTTTGAAGAGATTTGCAGGTACAAGCAAGAAAGGCTTATCATTTTTATTACGCACAGAATGACAGTAGCAAAAAAATGTGATGAAATTATTGTGCTGGACCAGGGAGAGGTTCAGGAGCAGGGCATGCACTAGGAGCTAATAAAGTCTGGTGGTTTGTACAAAAACTTCTGGGATAACTAGGTGGGGGAGTAGTGCAATAATATATAGGTCATGAAACCTGCTCAAGCTCTAGGTATATTTACTAAGGCTCTAGACTACTATAGTGTATTTACGATTTGAAATTGAATCCATATGTATTTTATGATTTAGTGCATGCAAACTATAAATCCAGCTCTGCCACACAAAGAGAGGTAAATTTTTTATTGGATACTATACTAAAGAAGCGTCAGAGATTTATTAAAAATCGTGGCTTTAGAGATTTTATTTCTAAAGATAAGTTCATGAACAAGCTCAGGATACTAGAGGTTGGATTTGGCACTGGCAGATTTTTGGTGGAATTTTTAAACAGGGGACTGTTTATTGACGGTGTTGAACCTGATGAAGAGTGTATTTTTGAATTCTATAAAAAGTTAAGAGTTTCTGGCTTTTTTATATCTCCTGTTAACCTTGGAAAGAGATTAATCCTGAAGCTGGAAAACAGGTTTCTAAATTTATTGAACAATATATTCAATAATAGCGTAGGTTATGAGGAGCGATTATTGATAAGCCTGATAGAAAGCCCACGGATAAAGTATTCAGAGTCTGATAATGCACACAATACCAGTCCTACTGTTATATCTCACCTGGTAAAACAATCTAAAGAATTGGCTATACTAATAAATTCATTCACAAAAGAGAATGAAGTATATTTGCTTTCAGAGGTAAAAGAACAGCTGGGCTTATCTCAATACCATGGTAAATTATATCATTTTGATTTTAAAAAATTAAACTTCTCCAGTTTCGCAAAAAAATACCACTTGATCTTTCTAGCTTACAACTCCTTTTTTGAAGTTGCCTGTAGTATTTTTCAGGCCGACAGGGTACTAAAGACACTTTATAAGATACTGGAGCCGGGGGGTATTTTAATAATCCAGAATGATAATCCAAACCAGTTATGTCTGGATAGCTTTTATTTTCATCTGGAATCTGAGTCCGGGCATTTTAAGCTAAGATATACAATGAAGAAAGCCAGATTTGATAAGGTACACAATATACTGGTGTCTGAAGAGACTGTCTTTGCTGAAGATTCTTTGATATCAGAAGGAATTGTTACTCAAAAGTGGTGGACGCCAGACGAAATGCAATTGCTTGCAAAAGGTAACAAGTTCAGAAAAGCTAGGTTCTTGGATGCCGGCAGTCTTGGGTATTACACAAAAGATAGTCTAGGTGAGTATTTTTTAGTCTTAGAAAAAAGATAGTCTTACCTATATTGCTTCTGGCTCTACTGCTATTTCTACACCAAATGTGTCTTTTACCCTGTTTCTTATTTCTTCTACAAAATCGTATAAATCATCATAAGAGCCCCTAAGACTTTTATGTATAATAATATTTCCATGTTTTCCTTTTTCAAAACTGGAGCAGAAGAAATCAAAATGCATATTTTTTATGTCAAAGCAACCGGAGTTGTTAATCAAAGATGCTGTTATCAGTTTATACTTGCCACTGGTTTTGTCTACTGGGTTGACTGCAAATTTACTTTCCTTCAGGTAACTTGTATTATTAACTATGTATTCATATGTCTTTTGATCAGTAAGCGTGTTAGTAAAAAACGATCCATTAGTAGCGAATTCCTCCACATCTGGTAATCTTATTTTTCTTAAGTTGACTATGAAGTCTCGGACTTTTTGTGGGGTGAGATTTTTACCTGTCAGGGGCTCCAGTGCTTTGTATTCTATGCTTGGTTTAAATTTCTTTGACAGCCCGAAAGTTACACTTGTTATTATATACCTTCCTGCATTTTTGTACTTAAATGTACTCCCCCTGTACACAAACTCACAATCGGAATGCGACAGTTTTACTTGTGAAAAAGTGCGTAAGTCAATACACTCAACAGATTCTATACACCGAGAAACATCTACTCCATATGCATTTAAGTTTTGCACCGGAGATGCTCCCACACTCCCAGGTATAAAAGACAGGTTTTCAAGACCTCCAAGACCCTTATTTGTAAAAAAATATACAGTATCATCCCAGTTTTCACCAGCACCCACTTTCCATTTTTCGTTAGATTTATTTGATTCTATGCACTCCAGACAGCGGATTTTTGGCTTAATTAATATCCCATCAAAAAAAGGTTTAAAATGTATATTGGACCCATCACCAATCACCTTCCATTTAATCTGATTGTCCCTACAGAACTTAATTGTATCTAAGGTTTGCTGTATACTGCCTGGCTCAAAAAAGTACCTAGCGTACGCCTGAAGCTGCATGCTAGAAAGGCGGGTAATATCTTTGTTAAATTCAAAATAGTCTAGCATGAATCAATAGCATATTATAAATATTTTCTGTATATAGAAAACTCACCATGTTTACACCCTTTATTCGGTGATCAGAGCTTGTCTTATAGCATCTTCCTGTTTGTTGTAAATTCAATTACTTTCTGCGGGGTGGGCTTTGATATCTGGTTGCTCCATAGTTTTTGTATTTTTTATTGCCAACATGCATATTTTAAATAAAAGATTTTACTCATCAACAAATAAATTGCTTAATTACGGGTTTAGACTTAAAAATATATTGGAGTTGCCTAATAATACAAGCGAGTAATGAAAGAGGGTTTTAATAATTTTTTAAGGGTTTTTGTCTCATCCCTGGTGAGACCAAGCAGAATCATTGTTCTGGGTGTTGGCATATTACTTAGTTTCTTGTTTACATCCATGACACTTTTAATAATTCCTTTATCGCTTGTTGCAATGTTCTTAATGAGCTGGGTAGATACTAACAACCCCGAGTTTATAAAGCAGGTACTTACCAGACAGGAACTGGAAAGAAGAAATCAGGTGATAATTAATATAAGAAATCTAGCCAATAAGGTAAATAGTCAGATTAACTCTAGGCTGGTTGACGAAGTGCAGAAAGACCTGATAAGGGCAAGAAATACATTACGAAAAATTGATAATGTCTTAAAGATAATGCCCGTTGACAAAAAGATGAACGTAACTTTTATCAAAGACTATATGAGTCAACTTGTTGATAGGCTTGTATATTTAACCAGACAAGAGCAATACATGAGAAAATTACTAGAAAAAGAGGACGAAGAATCTATAAGGAGGGACTTGGATGATTTGAAACAAAAACTTAACAATACATCGGATGAAGTGGTTCAGGCAGAGCTCAAGCGGGCCATCGATCTAAAAGATGAGCAACTAAGTTTATTACTCAGAACCAGGAAGAGACTGCAAAGAACGGATTCTTACATAATCAGGATAGGCACTGTATTGGAGAATTCACATGCAAACCTAGCTAAAATGAGTATTCAGGATGATCCTCAGATTGCTTTTGACGAAGGGGTGGTATTAACAGAAAGTTTGAGGCAGGTAGTTAAAGACATAGACAGGCTTGATAGTAAATCTGTTGAAATAAAAAATGGAGAAAAATATGAAAATAATATCAATTGACAATTCAAACATTGACCAAGAACATATTTGTTGTGCTATTGGTAATGATAAGGTCAACCAAGAAAGAGCATTAACCAAAAAAGAATGGATGAAAGAAAGATTCAAAGATGGCTTAGTTTTCAAAAGACTCGATAATAGAGGTAAAATCTTTATTGAATATATGCCAATAGAAAAGGTATGGAAACCTATAGTTGGAAAGAATTTCATGGCAATAAATTGCTTATGGGTATCAGGAAAATTTAAGGGGAAAGGCATTTCAACCCAACTACTGAATGAATGTATTAAAGATGCAAAGAAGCAAAAGATGGACGGGATTGCAGTTGTTAGTAGCAACAAAGTAAAACCTTTCTTAACAGATAAAAAATTCTATGAACATAATGGTTTCAAAGTAGTTGATTCTGCCCCACCATATTTCGAACTATTGGTTTTGAAATTCAATAAAAACGCTAAAGATCCATAATTTACAAAGAATGCAAAAACAGGTTCTTGTAGCAACAAAAAAGGCTTCACTTTTATTTATTCTAACCAATGTCCTTTTATGGAAGAATATGTGAATCTGCTGGCAAATATTTGTAAAAAGAATAAAATTCAGTCAAAAATTATTCATCTAAAAAACTTTAAAGATACTCAACAACAAGGTAGCCCATTTGGAACACTAGGAATATATTATAATGGCGAATTCAAAGCACATGAACTAATGCCCGAAAAAAAGTTTGAAAAATTTCTAAAAGGGATATTATAATTTTATTAATTAAAGGTGATTATTATGAAAACTAACAAATTTTGTCA
>CAYMEI010000061.1:0-6187 GCA_964389605.1 uncultured Candidatus Saccharibacteria bacterium
CCCTTCTCAGAACCTTAACAGGCGGCTAAAGCACGCCTTAAGCGGTTACACCTTAGCAGGCGGCTAAAGCACGCTTAGCTGCTTTAGAGGGGAACTTAGTCTGCTCCTTGAGCACGACAGGTTGTGGGTAAGGGTGAGTACGGTAATACTGGAAGCGTAATGGGTGGCAAAAATTTTTGTTCCCTGCTTAAACAGAAAGTGTTGATTTGTGGGTAATGGTGGGGACTAAAATAGATATTTTCAGTTTTGTATCATGTTGCTGATATGTTTCAATATGGTGTATTTTTTACTTGCAGACACAGTGGTTTTAATAATTCATATTTTGCTTATAAAACAGGCGGAGGGGTAGTATTATTACTATACATTGCATTTTTCTAGAGCATTTTTCTGGATGATAAAAGGAGAGGTTATTAATATTATTAAAACAATACCCATAAACAAAATAGCTTCATATGGGCATATAGGAAGTATGTTGGGCACCAGCGGTCGCGTGGTTGGTTTTATAATGACCGGGCTGAATGAATTAGAGGTCCAGAGGTGCCCATGGTGGAGAGTTGTGAATAAAAAAGGGAAGATCAGCTCAATAAAATTGGGACAAAAGGGGATGTTGCAAAAAAATCTACTTGAGCAGGAGGGCTTTAAGGTGCAGAGAATTCAAATTATTGACTATCAAAAATATTGGCATAGTTTTTAGCGCAGGGTTTTTAAATTCATTTTAAAAGTTTAATATATACATGGATGAAAAAGATTTTGTATTCAATATTTTTTAGCTCAATTGCATTTTTTACAGTGGGGTGTGCAGAGTCTGGCAGTACAGAAAACCCTGTAATACCCGCCTCGCAAATTCAGGATATTGCACCTGATGATACTATTTATTATTTTTATTCTGATACCTGTCCTCATTGTAGTGAAGTGAATGAATATATGACAAAAAACAATATTGTTAAAAAATACAATATTTATAAGCTTGAAACATCTAAAAATCCGGATTTTGGTACAAAACTGGAACAGCTGGGCGAGAACTATGGTGTTTCACAAAAAAATGTTGTTCCGACGATGTTCTATGGAGGTGAGTATGTAATCGGGAGTGACCCGATAATAGAAGTTTTTGAAAATCAGGACATGACTAATTTTGAAAAATAATTTAACAAATATTTATGAGTTCATCAGATCCTTTTCAGTTTTTCAGCCAGAATGCAAAGACCTCCTTAACCCTTGCCGAGGAGTATGCTAAGAATCTGGGAGAAAAAGAAGTTAACGAAATGCACCTGATTGTTGGTTTTACCAAGTTATCTCAGGGTGTTGCCTATCAAGTACTCAAAGACTATGGAGTTACATCAAGCAAGGCTAGTCTGGTGGTTGAATTCTCTGCTAAAAAAAATCCAGATCAGCTGAATCTGGTAGAGCCTATTATTTCTGATGGGCTAAAAGCTGCAATCATAGCAAGCGTCAAGATAGCACAGAGTGCCAAATCTCCTTTTGTGGGTACAGAGCACTTGCTTTTGTCTATTGTGTCAGCCAGTACTCAAGGACCAGGTATTAAGCTACTGGAGAGAATCGGGCTGGATATAAATCAGATAAGAGCTGATCTTGAAAGTGTTATATTTTCCGAGGTCAGAAAGATGGATTTTGCAGAGGCAATGGAAAGCCTTACAAGTGCTACTGTTGCTTTCCAGAGTGCTACTGACGGGCAGAAAAGGAAAAAAAGAAAAAGAGTTATTCAGGATTATACCTACGATTTAACCATTGCGGCAGAAAACAGGAAAATAGATCCGGTTATTGGTAGAGAAGAGGAGATTGACAGGTTAATAACTATCTTAAGTAGAAAAAATAAAAACAACCCGGTCCTTGTTGGGGACCCTGGAGTAGGAAAGACTGCCATAATAGAAGGTCTTGCCCAGAGGATTGCAGATGCAAAAGTGCCACTTTCTTTGGCTCACAAAAAGGTGTTAAGTCTTGACCTGGGTCTTTTAGTGGCAGGTACCAAGTATAGGGGTGAGTTTGAAGAGAGAATGAAAAATGTTGTAGAGGAGGCTACTGAGGATGGAAATATTATTTTATTTATTGATGAAATACACACTATAATTGGTGCAGGGTCTGCCGAAGGATCATTAGATGCTGCCAATATTCTAAAACCGCCGCTTTCCAGAGGATTAATTAAAATAATTGGAGCTACCACTTATGACGAATACCGTAAAAAGATAGAAAAAGACGCTGCCCTGAACAGGAGACTTCAGAGGATTGAGGTTGATGAACCTTCTGCAGAGGATACCTATACCATTCTTCATGGACTTAAAAAAAGATATGAAGAGTTTCACAAGGTCAGGATTCTTGATGAAGCAATCAGTGCGGCGGTTGACCTGAGTATTCAATATATAACCGACAAGAAACTTCCCGATAAGGCAATAGATATACTAGATGAGGCTTGCAGTGCAGCCAAGTTCAGCAAGCTCAGGGGTTCTTCCAAGCTCAAAAAGATAGAAATAGAATTAGAGGTGGGTACAAAGGCTCGACTGGATGCTCAGTCCAATAATGATCTTTCTAAGGTTAATGATCTGAAGGAAAAAGAAAAGAAAATAGTTGAGGATTATAAAAAACATGTAGAAGAAATCGCCAAAAAAGGGAAAGGGTATATTACTGAAATTGGTATAAATGATATTGCTTCATCGGTCAGTAAGGTATCTCGGGTGCCGGCAGACAGGATTAACTACAGCCAGACTCCAAGTAGTTTGACAGAGCTTAAATCTAAACTAAAAGACGAAATATTTGGTCAGGATGAAGCTGTAGATTCTGTATCCAAGGTTGTGCTTAGATCTAAAGTTGGTATGTCTCATCCAAGCAAGCCAATAGGTAGTTTTGTATTCCTGGGCCCTACCGGTGTTGGAAAAACAGAACTTGCAAAAGCTTTGGCAAAAGAGGTATTTGGGACAGAGAAAGCTTTTATCCATATTGACATGAGTGAATATGGGGAAAAATTTACTTCCAGTAAGCTCATGGGCTCTCCTCCCGGGTATGTTGGATATGAAGAAGGGGGCGTTTTTGAGCAGGTCAGAAAAAGACCTTACAGCGTTGTATTACTGGATGAGATAGAAAAAGCCCATCCGGATGTGTTCAACCTACTCTTGAGGGTTCTGGAAGAAGGAAAGGTTAACGATGCACAAGGGAGAACGATTGATTTTAGAAATACTGTAATAATACTAACAAGTAATATTGGGCTTACAGCTCTTGGGAGTGCCACAAAAATAGGATTTGGGCAGACCGAAAAAGATAGCGAATTTGAGGCACAGAAAGCCAAGTCTTTAAGAGAACTTAACAGAAGCTTCAGACCTGAATTTATAAACAGGCTGGACAAGATTATTGTATTTAATCCTTTAACCAAAGAGGAGCTATTAAGTATTTTTGATAAGTTTATCAGACCGCTAAGAGAAAAACTTTTGAAGCAGGGTGTTGAATTAAAGATTACCAGTGAATTAAAGCAAAGTCTTGTGGAATCTTCATTTGATCCTAAGATGGGGGCAAGACCTCTCAGGAGAAAAATAGAAGAAGACATAACAGATGAGATAGTAAGGCTTTTGTCTGATCAGAAGATGGAATATGGAGATGAGCTCACTCTAGATATAAAAAAAGATAAGATAGATTACAAAATTAAAAAATTACTTGGAGGCAAGGATGGTAAAAGCACAGCAAAAATAAAGAATCAGAAATCTAAGAAAGGAGAAAAAGTATCAAGCTAAAAATTAAAAACAGGAATTAGTAATGGTTAAGCTTATTGAGATTTTAATGTTGATTTTCATGACTTTTTCATTGGCTTTTGTTGATTCCAAGGTATTATTTGCAGGTATATTTCCAGAACCATCGGTAGAAGAAGATATTACTCTCGAGCAGGTCTCGGAATCTAAAAGAAGAGAGGTACAGAAAATATTCAGCAGGGTTGAAATGGTGAGAGAGCTTTCTGGGTCTATCCCTGAAAATATTATGCACATATCGGTATCTGATGCAAAAAAAGATTTAAGGTCACAGCTAACTGAACTGGATAATGATGAGCTGAGACTGCAGGCAGAGGTACTTAAAAACTTTGGATTAATAGAAGATTTTACTTTTCAGGATAGGGTCGAGGCTCTATCTTCGCAAGTTAGTGGTTATTATAATTCAGTTAATGATTCAATGGTTCTAGTTGAGTCTCTGGCTAAGGCATCTGAACAATTTTCCTATCTGGAAGAAATTACAGTTGCACACGAACTTGTGCATGCTCTACAACACAAAAATTTTGATCTGAATAGATTTGTTGATATTATTCCGTTTTCTGTAAAAGATTATGATATTGCTCTCTTGTCTGCAATAGAAGGAGATGCAACCTTTTTTATGCAAAAGTATGCAGAGGAAAACCCGCCACAAAGCCTGGGGGATTTTTTTTCTAAAGATATGACGGAGATGGATTTACCTCCAATTTTTGAAAAGACCTTAACTGCACCCTATTTTTCAGGTCTGGAGTTTACCCGGTATCTTTATAAAGAAGGAGGTGCCGAGCTGGTTAATGAATCAATAATTAGACCTCCAGAGACAACCGAGCAAGTGCTGCATCCGCAAAAGTACATTACAGGTGAGGGGCCACTGGAAATTGACTTTACACCAGAAGAGTACGAGTTTGAATTATCTTTAGGAGAGATTGGCTTGAGACATTTTTTTGATCTAGCTCAGGTTGGAAGTGCTAACTCCTGTGCTGCAGGTTGGGGTAATGATATAATATTTTTAAATGACAAAACTAATACATTGGTTACAAGGTGGGATACAAGAGCTGATCTGAAAGAGGCGGAAAAATGCTTCGAGGAATCTTTTGACGAGGCTGAGGATTGGGGTATAGATGTAAAGCTTGTAGATGTTTCGGTAGATTTGCTGGTAGTTGAATTCAGCAGAAATTGAAATCGATAATCGTAAATGGCAAGAGATTAAATCTGCCAGCTTTTTTCCCTGATGCCACTTTTGGTACAGTTAAGATGTTGACCCCCGCCGACTTAGTTAGCTTGAGCATAAGTGGAATAGTTACCACTACTCTTCCTGCTAAAAGCTATGGGGTAACTGAGCTATCTAAGAACTTTGGTGGATTCTCAAATTTTTTAAATGTACCAAGCATGCCTGTTTTAACTGATAGCGGTGGTTTTCAGTTGCAGGTTTTTATTTATATGCGTGGGGTAAATGTTGGAGGAAAAACAGTGAAGCCCAATCCTGAGAAGTGGATTACTGAAGACGGGTGTTTTCTGCCAGACCTGAAGACTAACCAGAAATTCCTGCTTACCCCGGAACTATCTCAGCAGGTACAGGCAGAGCTTAATTCTGATATGCGTGTGGTGCTGGATGAACCATTGCCTTTTGGGGCTGACTATAGTGTAGTCAAAGCTTCGCTTGAAAGAACAGCAAGATGGGCAAAAAGGAGTAAAGACGAGTTCTTGAGGCTTTTGAATATTACAGAAAATGATTTTAATAAGGATTCTGATAACTTTATGGACACTGCAGTTTTAAACAGACCAATGCTTTTTGCAGTTGCTCAGGGTGCAAATTTTCTGGATCTGAGGAAAGAAAGCACTCAACGGCTTGTTGATATTAACTTTGATGGGGTTGGGTGGGGAGGAATGTCTGTGGATGAATCGAAAAAGCTTAGCTTAACTCTTTTAGAAGAAATTAAAAAAAACATGCCCAGAAATAAACTGCTTTATGCTATGGGGGTGGGGACACCAGATGATCTTGTAAATTGTTCTAAAATTGGAGCAATGCTTTTTGATTGCACTATACCTACAAGAAATGCACGGCATGGATATATATTTACAAGCAAAAGTCAGGCGGAAAGCATGGGTGAGCATTATGATGTTTTAAGGATAGGCAAGCCTGTCTATCAATATGAAAAAAAACTGATAGATCCACTCCTCTCTGAAAATCCTGATTACCCAGCCGAATGCAGGATTTCTAGGTCTTTATTGAGACATCTGTTCAAGATTAAAGATCCTGCATCTTATAGAATAGCTACTATGCATAATTTGTATTTTTACAATTTTGTTATCAGAGAGTTGTGCTCGGGCGTTCATTTGCGGTCTTGATATCATGACTGTCATTCTCGTCTTGATTGGGAGTCTATAATTATAGGTACTACCAACCCCCACAAACCACTGGCACACAACCACTATAAACTACCCAA
>CAYMEI010000062.1:0-6129 GCA_964389605.1 uncultured Candidatus Saccharibacteria bacterium
CCTGAGAAGGGAGTCTGTCTTTGCAAGGTATCAAGCTAAGTTCCTGTTTATCTTTAGGGGGTGGTCTCCATAGCAATATGTTAGCTTAAGATTTTAAAGATGTAAGTAAAGGTAAGGTTTTAAGACAAGGTATCTGGTAAAAAACTATTTCAAGTCTGCAGTATTAGCTTTTCTTAATATTTCTTTACCCCAGTTGTATGCTCTTTCCAGCTCTCCCTCTTTTAGTGGGCCTTCTTTGTCTTTAACATAAAAACCTTCTGGAGTAGCCAATGATATCCCACCTTTAGATGCTAAAGCTTTGTCAATCTTTCCTGCTGCATACTTAATTATGTGCATTAGCACTCTGACTCCAAATCCATAGTCCTCAGCTCTTGCTCTGGTATCAAATGCAGCAAATTTAATATTTTTTAGTCCGTTTTTTGGTGTTTTTTCTATAAAACTTTTAATATCAGGAGAGGGCTGTCCGCCTCTTGTGGGAGCTCCTGCAACCAGTATATCTACTGATTTAATATCCGATAATGATACACTCTGAATTTTTACACAGTGAGCCTGGTTTGAGTCTGAAAATGCTCTAGCAATTTCTCTTGCAATTTGCTCAGTGTTCCCAAAAAAAGAATCGTAAATTATTAAAGCTTTTGTTGTTGTAGTCAGGTTACTCATGGGTTAATTAATGCTTAGAATAAAAGTAAACTATTAAAAGGGTGAAAGATTTTTTTGTTGTGCATCTGGTTTATTATCTGAAAAATATGCATGCTAGGTGTTTTATGCTTATGGTATCTTTTACGATTTTCGTATTTGAATCAATACATAAACCCTCCTATGGAGGAGGGTTTATGTATTTTATGAATATTCTAGCCTTAACCTAAGCTATCTGATCTTTTAATACTTCGCTAGGTGCAAATTTTGGTGCATATCTTGCCTCTTTTTTAACAGACTTGGTTGCACCTTTTCCGTCTTTACCTGGTGGTGTTTTAAAAGTTCTTGCAGCCCTTAGAATTCTCTGGAATGTACCAAATCCTGTAAGGGTTACTTTTTTACCAGACTTAATTGATTCGGTGATTATCTGCAAAATGGCGTTCAATACATTGTTGGCTGTATTCTGTGAAACACCGGTTCTTGCAGCTACTTCTTTTACTAAATCTTGTTTTGTCATGTTTATTAATAATTATTTATCAACTGAATTCTTGCTAGTTATTTATCTATGTCAATAATAAATACCCTGCTTTTCCACTATGTGGTAAATATTTGTTCATTTTTAACCCTGCCTTTAAAACTCCATGTAGAAGCCGAAGTAATTTCGCATTCATAGAACTCACCTATTTTTAAGTCGTACTCATCAAGGAAAATTGTTTTATTATTAAAAAGTCTGCCCATAAATTTTTTCTTTTCTGGCTGATATTTTTCTATCAATACTACTTGTCTTGACCCAAGCAATTGTTCAGATAATTGCAGTGTAGAAGACTCTACAACCTCCATTAAGGCCTTCTCTCTCGCCTTTTTTGTGCTATATTCTACATTATCTTCAAAACTTATTGCTGTTGTACCAGGTCTGGGAGAGTATTTGGCGGTATAAGAATTGGAAAAACCAATATTCCTTACCATCTCCAGTGTCTCCTTAAAGTCCTGATCAGATTCATCGCAAAAACCAGCAATCATATCTGTAGTAAATTCTATATCTGGAATTCCCATCCTGATTTTTTTTATTATATCATAAAACTTTTGCGTATTGTATGGTCTGTTCATAAGCCTTAGTATCTTGTCTGACCCTGACTGCAGAGGTATATGGAAAAGTCTGACAACTCTTTTGTCATTTCTGGTAACTTCAATTAATTCATCAGAAAAATCCTGTGGGTGGGGAGATACAAATTTTAACCAGAAGTAGTCTTTAATCTCGTGTAGTATGTACTCTACCAGTCGTGAAAAGGAGGGGATATTTCTTTCTTCATATTGCTCAATATTTTTGGTAACACTGTGAGTCTCTGGAAGTTCTGGCCAGAAACCCATATCCTTAATTTGTTTACTGCTTAAAAACCTGCCTCCGCTCTTTTGCCCAAATGAGTTTACATTCTGTCCCACTAGGTTGATCTCTTTTGCCCCTTTACTGATCAGGTCTCTGATCTCTTTTAGAATATCTTCTGCGGGTCTGGATTCTTCTGTTCCTCTGGTTTTTGGTACCACACAGTAGGTGCAGAATTTGTCACATCCGGTCATGATCGGGATATATGCCCTGAAACTGGTAAAAGGCTGCGGGCTTAAAGAAAAGTAATCTACGGCATCATTTTTCTTAGGCACAAAGTATGCATCGGTTGGCTTAGTAAAATTTAAGTAAGAGGGTATCTGGGAAATTTCGGATATGGGTAAAAAAATATTTGCTTCAGGAAAGCTTTTGACCAGCTCTTTTGCAGGCACATTTTCTTCAACACATCCAGTAAATATAATAATTGCCCCCTTGTTGTTTTTTCTGGCATTAACTATAAATCCTCTGGCCTTGTCTTCACTTGCCTGTCTTATAGCACAGGTATTAACTACAAAAATATCTGCATTTTTTTCATCTGCTGATTCTTCTATGTTGTTTTCCAGAAATACTGTCCGGATTCTTTCAGAATCAGATACATTCATCTGGCATCCAAAGGTCTTTATGGAATACTTTAGCACTCAGAAAACTTTTATGCATTTTAACCCGATTTTCAAATATAATATCTAAAAAATTTAGACAAAATCCTCACTGTCAGCTATTAAAAATACGAATGACATTTAATATTAATGATTCAAAAGTATGGCTTAAAGAAGACTTTGTGAGCTACAGGGATGCTACTGTATCTGTTGTAAATAAGGCTTTTATGTATGGATTATATGTTTTTACAGGCATAAGAGGCAACTGGAATTCAGAAAAGCAGAAATTATATCTTTTTAGACTGCAGGATCACTACAAAAGATTTGTAAATTCATGCAAAATTATGCGTTTTAAGAATTTTGAAAAACTTTATTCTCAGGAAAGATTTACAGAAAAGATAACTGAAATTATAAAGATTAATAATATAAAACAGGATATTTATATAAGACCTTTTAGCTTTGTGGATGAAGATAAGATGGCTCCTGCACTAGGAACTGATTCTTTTGGGATTGTTCTTTATGATATTGCTCAATATGTAAAAGACACAGGGCTTAAGTGTAAGGTCAGTAGTTATACAAGGGTGGAAGATAATATGATAAGCCCAAGAATTAAGGTGGGGGGAGCATATGTTAACTCTGCTCTGGTAAAGCACGAGGCTTTATCTTTGGGCTTTGATGAAGGAATTGTGCTGGATAGAGATGGACATGCAGTAGAAGGCTCAACAGAGAATCTGTTTATTGTAAGAGATGGTACAATTATTACCCCTCAGCAGAGTAATAATATTCTGGAAGGTATAAATGCTAAAAGTGTTATTGAGCTGGCAAAAGAGGAAGGTTTTGAGGTGGTAGAAAGACCAATAGACAGGACAGAGCTTTTTGTAGCTGATGAGGTGTTTTTAACAGGTACTGCTGCAAGAATTGCAATTGTAAGTCAGGTAGATGATCTGCCTGTCGGCAATGGCCATTATCCTGTATCTCAAAAACTGCAGGGTGTATTTAATGATATTGCATATGGCAGGAGTTCTGTGTATCCAGAGTGGGTGATTGAAGTATAAAAATAATATCTGGTATATTTTAACTGTTAATTAATTTTAATACTTAATTCCAGTCTTTAATTTGGACGCTTGAGTCGTGTATTAGAAAAAATCAGTTTATACTTACTGAGAACCCCTGTTGTGGTATTATTAATTATTGCAATGGGGACCATGTCATCTTTTTTATTTTTACGATTTAAAGATGATTATCCGGTGAATTTAATTAGCCCTGTATTTAATTTTATTGTATTCATCCCTTTGGCTCTGTGGTTTTTCAAGTATAAAAAACATAAAGAGCTGGTGATTTTATCGATTTATGCGATTGTTATTGAATCTGCTGGTGTACTTGCCTGCTTTCCTTATTCATGTTTTGAATATTCAGATATGCTTGGTGTCAAAATGTTTAATCTGGTTCCGCTGACTCTGCCGCTAAATTATATACCCATAGTTGTGGCAGGCTCTTTTATGGCTTTTAGTCTGGTAAGGCAAAACCTGTTTTTTTCTGTATTTATGGCCTCACTGCTTTGTGTTACATTTGATTTAGTGCTGGACCCGGCTGCTGTAAGTATAAAGCTCTGGGAGTTTGAGATGGAAGGCATCTTTTATGGCGTACCTCTGGAAAATTTTATGGGCTGGCTTCTTACGAGTATACCCTCCTGTTTTCTTATTGTAAAAGCACTTAGGGATATTTACACAAAAGAGATGGAAGGGAAGGGAGGGAGATGCGGTGTGGGTCTGGCTTGCAAGAGCGGATACAAAAAAAGCATTCTCGACGGTTACAATCAAAAAGATGATAAGGGTATAAAATCATCTGGCACTGCTAATTTGAAGAGTACACTTGTGCATAGCACTGCATTTGATTCTATACTAATTACAACTCCACCGGCTTTTTTGCTGTCTTTTTTTACTGGTATAAATACCTCAGAGGGTAATTTTGCGTCTGTTTTGTTTGGATTTATGTTATTGTCAGTTATCTACAGCAGTCTTTGTATGTGGTCGCAATTTTACGGATGTCAAAGAACCGGGAGATTTTTTATGACCTGAAGCTCAGGTATGAGTCAAGGGTTTCCAATTTTTAATTGTTAAGTATAATTAAATGATAAAATATAATATTATGATGAGTAATAAATTAGGAATATTTTTAGCATTTATAACTTTTTGTGCCACAATTATCTTTTCTTCTCTGGTGTTATCTAGGAGTGCGGGCGAAAATGACAGTATATCTATTAGCACCAGCGATGAGTATACAATTAATACAGTTAATGTAACCGCAGAAGGTGAGGTCAAAGGTGTGCCAGATACAGTTAAGTTTAATGTTACGGTTTCAGAGACAGAGGGGACGGTAGAATCGGCCCAATCGGAAACCAATAAAAAGGTGGCACAGATAAGAGACATATTATCAGAAAATGACATACCGGATGAAAATATAAAGACAGTGTCTTTAAATATCTATCCGGAATATGAGTGGAAGGAAAACAGGAGAGAGTTAATTGGGCAGAAGGCTACCCAGTCTTTAAGTATCCAGATTGAAGATGTTGATGAATCAGCAGAGAAGCCCGCTATTATAATAGATGAAATAGTAAAAATTGATAATATAAGGGTTGGTCAGATTAGTTTTGACATACAAGATAAGGGTCAGTTATTTCAGGAGGCAAGAGAGAAAGCATATGAAGAAGCAAAGAAAAAGGCATCAGATCTGGCATTTTTAGCAGGTAGAGAACTTATGAAACCTGTATCAATAACCGACAAAACAATAGATTATGATGTGCCCGTTTACTTTAGAGCAATGGGGGAAGATGCTATGGGTGTTGGTTCTGCAGAGAATACAGATATATCTACAGGAGAAATTACTGTAAAAATACAGATAGGTGTATTGTTTGGGTTAAACTGATTAAGCGTTTAGTATTCTTGGAGTCTGGTTAACAGGGGTGGCATGAGTTTAGTAGAATTCCCTGATTAGAACTTCCCCGTTACTCACATCTTTAATTAAACCAAAATCATGTTTATTGCTTAGAACTACTACAGGGGGCGGGGGAACCCCGCCCCCTGTAGTAAAATGAAAGCAGCGAAGCTAATTCCCCTCTAAAGCAGCTTTGGGTGTGCGTAAGCCACCCCAATAAGGTGCGAGAGGGGTGGCAGACGAAGTCTGACGGGGTGGATAATCCTCCTTTCTTACACCTTAACAGGCGGCTAAAGCACGCCTTAAGCGGTTACAGGGGTGGACACCGAAGGTGGACGGGGTAGTCCCTGATCAAAACCTGAAAAACACCCCGCCTGGCAAGCCAGGCACCCCTCTACAGAGGGGAACTCTGGTGCTCCCTTCTACACATTCAAGTGATAGCAGCGAAGGTAGTTCCCCTTCCCTCAACCTTAACAGGCGGCTAAAGCATAATATTGTGAACGAAGCGAAGCTAATTCCCCTTCTCAGAACCTTAACAGGCGGCTAAAGCACGCCTTAAGCGGTTACACCTTAACAGGCGGC